>SLOG01000336.1 GCA_007132635.1 Limnochordia bacterium | reverse complement strand
TGGCTAGCTTGGTGGTAAACGCACCGTACGGTTCGTCAAAAGTCAGTCTAAATGTGTACTCGTCAATGATGTCTAATTCGACAGGTGTTCCGTTGGGCCGACCCCCGCTGCGGAAATTCTGGGGGAAAATCGGGTATATGTCTTTGTTTTGGTACACATCCTCAAATGTAAAGCGCACGTCTTCAGTGGTGACAGGCACCCCGTCCGACCAGCGAAGTCCTTCACGGAGGTAAAACGTGAACTCGGTGGCATCGTCGCTAATCTCAAAGTCCCGCACAGCGTTTCCCACAATGTTGTCCTGACTAAAGCCCGGCGAGTCCAAAACGCCTTCAAAGGCAGACTGGTTGGCGTCGTGGCAGTAGGTACCTACATGCGCGGAGCGAAGCGTGCCGCCATATTGGCCGACTTCCCAGTTAAGGTTTTCTTCGCTCACCAAGACACCAGGGCCGACTACAAAGGGCTCAATGGGAAGCCTCTCGTTGACCGGCGGAAGCTCTCCCGCCTCTACCATCTCAGCCAGCATAGGCGCCTCGTTGTACTCAACAGCACTCGCCGACAGACTGAACACAAACAGGGCAGCAATGACCAATGCAAGAGCTCGTGGAAACTTCACGCAATCATCCTCCTCGATTTTTGTCTTGACGCGATTCACCGAATAAGCGGTTGGCTATTCTACTCCACCTCCTCAATCAGACGCAAACCCACCATGCTGTTCGGCCAGACAGGACAGCATTTCCAGGACCATCGGCGACACTCTTGGCGCCACCGAGCAAGCCGTGCTGAGAATGTACCCGCGTCGAGACCGCTTCCCGATAGTCAGACGGCTCTTCACTGTGTCGTGAACCTGCGGTTCTTCAGCGCCTAGCAGCTCATTGACGGAATCCAGATTGCCCTTGATAAACAGGCGATCGCCGATCTCTGCCACGGCGTCCTCCAGCTCCACAGTACCCAACGGTGGGGGATCTAGGCAATCCAGGCCATCGATACCTGTCGCAGCCAGTAAATCCAAGCGATCGCCGATCGCCCCGCACGTATGTATGTAACAAGGGATGCCGTATGCCATGTGCACCGCAGATATAATCTCACGCTCATACGGCAGCACATAGGCCTCATACATCTCTCGAGAGATAAAACCGGCCCCGGCATAGGGAGAACTCAGGTTCAGCGCGTCGATACCGCGACTGCACTGAGCGAGAGCTTCAACGAGAACACTCTGGTTGCAGCGAGCAATGACTTCGCGAGCCTTTGGTGGATCATCGAGGAGCCCCATAAAACCATTTTCATAACCGCCGCACGCAGCAAGATATCGCCCAAAGGCCGTCGAGACCTCTCCATGTATGGAATGGCTCTCGCCACGCCGTGGGAGCACATAATCCAAAATATCGTAAAAATACGCAGGCAGGCTGGCTGCACTTTCGTGAACCGGTATGTCGTCGACAAGGACATCGTTCAGTCCTGTTACACCCTCCTTAGGAGCTCGGGAGTCACTGTTTACAGGACGAGGAAAGTCGTCGGGCGGTATGAATGTGGAGTCTCCGTTCTTCCAACGCACCAAGTGTCCATCTCCGTGGGCTTCCACCCTTCGTATCCGGCTCTTGAGCACCGGATCACGCCCCGTCAGATTGAGTAGAATCCCATCAAAGCGATATTTGTCAGTCAAACGCATGTTGGCCTCGGCAAACCCTTCCGACGTAAACCAAAAATCGACAAGGTCAACATCGGAATGCAGTACCATGTGCCCTAAAGACAGCTGGCACATGACGGGCACGCGATCAGGGCGTTCGCCGCTCATCACAGCGGCCATTCGTTCTTTGCTGGTAGTCAAAACTCGTGCACTCCTTTGCTATGGAGCCGATTTCAAATGCAGTCAAAAAACTCAGAGAAAGCTACGATCGAGCCGCCTCTCAGAATGCCCGAACCCTCTACCGATGGCCTGGTTACTCGTAGACTCCGGTTAAACGTGTTCGCCCTTACAGAGCTCTGGAC
This sequence comes from Limnochordia bacterium, assembly GCA_007132635.1. Lineage (GTDB taxonomy): Bacteria > Bacillota > Limnochordia > Darwinibacteriales > SLO01 > SLOG01. The sequence goes on along the minus strand of SLOG01000336.1, from coordinate 3,312 downwards.
TGACTCATAGATTCCGTCAGAGGCCACATCGGAAAACGGACCTCCTAGGATGACCAACTCAGGATCAAAAAGGTTGACACAGCTGGCGATGCCTATGTAAACGTACTCCAGATACTCATCCATTCGCAGGCATTCAGGCTGTTCCCCACTCACCATACGCCCAACACTCGCAGCATAGTCATGGTCGTTGGTCGCTGGGAGGAGTTCGTTTAAGACTGCCGTGAGACAACCACGATTCCCGCAGAAGCAAAGGGGTCCTTTCCTGTCCACAATCATATGGCCAAACTCTCCGGCGCGTTCACTGTGTCCATACAAGACATTCCCATTCAAAACAACACTACCGCCGACCTGATACCCTAACTGAATGTACAGATAGTTTTGCAGCGGCTCACCAAGTCCAGCTGGGCCCTCAGCAATTCCTGCTAGGTTAGCATCATTGTCGATATGAACGGGCAGCGTCTCTTTGTCATGGTACAATCTCGCTAGCTCACCTCGAAGATCGAAACTAGAGATCTCGAAAACGGAGGTCTCTCCGATCATCCCGCTCTGTACATGAACAATTCCGGGCCAACCAACTGCCATGCCGATAAACTCACACACTGGATTGCGTGCCCTTACCCGGACGCGCATCTCCTCAACCAAACCCGCAATATGATCGGCAATGGTATCCCGCACCGGCTGCCGAATGGGGTTGCCTAATGTCTCTACCACGTCGTGTCTGAGATTAGTCACCGCTGATGAGACTCGGTCACCAGCCACATGGACCACTATGGCATGATACCGATCCGTATCGGGTGCCAGCATCACCGGACGTCTTCCTCCGCTCGACAGGCCAATACCAGACTCAACTATGAGCCGTTTGGAGATCAACTCATCGATGATCGACGATACTGTAGTCGGACTCAGGCCAGAGAGCTTTGTCAACTTTGCTCGCGACACCGGTGCACAGCGAAGCAAGGTCCTGATCAGCGACGACTTATTGAGTCTGCGCATGAGCTGAGCATTGCCTTGCGACACTACGGCACCCCCTTACTTTTTCAAGTGCCCAAACAAAGTTAGTAAACAAAAGAGCGGAAATCGACCGGATTTTTCTTTATCATAACATCGATAAATCTTGTTTGCAAGAAAACAACATTTTTTACCCCGGATTTCTGTTCCAACAACCAAAGAGGGAGAACCTTCGCATGGTCCTCCCTCTCTCTTGGACACAGAATGCCTGCACCTACTTCTCTTTCCTGGTGAATTTGTATACAGCACCGATAACAACAATAGCGATCAAGACCCACCAATACCATTCCATGGATTCACACTCCCCTCGAGGCAGCTGGCTTAATTGCCGGAAACCACACTTTTATTATAAAACATTGCCTTGAAGAAAGTCAAAATCGGAATACACCGCTTCCGCACCTAGAGCTGTACTCGCGCTGTACTCGCGCTGTGTTTTTCCCGGCTCACTCCGGTAAGTCGGCCGGGAGTCGCTCTTCAACGTACAGCTGGGCATCCGTCTGCGCTGTAAGCGTGTCTCGCAATGCCACGGCATCACCGTGCGATGCAAAGAGGCCGGCCTCCCATAGGGTGACACCTTGCGCATTAGTCAGAAAGCGCGGTGACATGCCCTGAAAGTCCTTCAACTCATAGTACATGGAAATAACCTGGTCCCGAGTCAGCGGCAGGGTCCGTACCGAATACTTAACCGACTCTTCCGGCCGAGGGCTTTTGGGCCGAGCATCAATCACTATCCGTCCGTGGTTGTTCAAAGCCAACACTCGAATCTCCACGGGCCGCCGATAAACAATGGCTAGACTTGCACCTGAATCGTCTTTGTAGAGAATGGAGTGAACGTCTTCTATCAGAGAGTTGGCCGGAAAGGTCTGATCGAAGTCGGCACTAAGCCCGCGGATGCCTCCCAGGACAACGACCGCCCGGTAGGGGTAGTCTTCCAGCTCCACCTCAAACCAGCAGGGATCAAAGGCGGGCGGCCCTTGCTCGCCATAGCCGCCGTGGTAAATGTCCAACACTATACGCTCGTAGCCGGGGTGGCTTCCCCAGCGGATAGCGCGCAGGTCTCGTCCATCCGTAATGGTCCCTCCCGTCGCGTAGCCCCCTGGACCGAAGTAGCTTCCCAAAGGCTTTTCTGTCGGGTTGGGGGCGGGTGCCGGATCGAGCGCTTCCTCTTCGGTGTGAGAAGCAGAACTGGCTCGCGCTATGCTGGTGCGGAAAGGCCACTGCAAAGCTGATTCGTAGAGCGCAAGAACGTCGGCTTGGATCAGTTCGGCGGTAGGGTTGTCCGGGAGAACGGGCAGCCGAACGGCGGTTCCGGAACGTTGATGTAGAATCCTGCGGAGGGCCTCTCGGTCGATGGAATCGGCAAGGCCTAGGCGGCGGAGTGCAGCTTCGGCCTGGTTCAGATAGTCGGGTTGGCGGTTATACACATCGGGATGGACGGTAATCGTGTGGAAATTCCCGGGCATGGGTTCGATCTCAATGACCTCATAGATAATGGTTACCGGCGTTCCTACGGAGGCCAAACTGTAAAGCTCTTCCGCGTCGCGGTTATGCATACGGATACAGCCGAGGGATACGGCCGTTCCGATAGCTCCAGGTTGATTGGTACCGTGGATTCCGTAGCGAGGCCATGCAAGGCCCAGCCAACGCGAGCCTAAGGGATTCTCGGGACCCGGTGGTACGTCTTGGTAATACGGGTAGCGGACGCGGCTGATAAGACGTGTGTCGCCGCGGGGTGTTGGGGTGCTCGGCTTACCTATGGCGATGGGAAAGTCACGAATGCGTTCGTCACCGTGGTAGAGCCGCAAACTGAAGGCTGGCAGGTTGATGCGAATGTGCGGCGTCTGCGCGAGGATCTCTGGTGCAGTGCCAAGCAACAAGCAGCAAACAATGGTAAGCAGCAGAAAACGTCTCCACATGGACAGATCATCCCTTCTGGTTTGCGCTAAGCAGGGGCAGCGACGCGGACAGAAGCAGCAACATGAGTAGGAATAGGGACAGAAACCGAACGGAAGGCGCAAAAAGGGGGAAACGCGTGGACTGGTCGTGCTGAAAAGAATTCTCGGATTTCAGATGGAATTTATTTTGGTTGAATTATTCGTGATTCTATTCCGAGATTCCTGCTTAGGTGGGGATGGAAAAAACTGGTCGCGGGTCTGACCCGCGACCAGTTTTTTCCTTATTACTATTTTTCGGATCTTTCGCAATTCTAAGGAAGGACAAAGTTTATTGGACCTAGAAATACAATGTTGTAGATGCCAGTGGATGCAGCGTGTGGTGTGCTTTGGCTTGGCTTTGCATGGAGGT
>SLOG01000078.1 GCA_007132635.1 Limnochordia bacterium | reverse complement strand
TGCATGAGAAAAGTGTCGCTGCTGTGCACCGGCTGCCCATCTTTCGGAGTCAGGCGAACACCCATACTGGTCGGTACCACTAAAGCATATTTCGCGCCTGCGCGCAATCGTACTGTCAAACTAAGCCCTCCTATCAATTAATTTCCTTCATGAACTATGTTTTTCATTACAGTGCGTATTTCCTTCATTCAAAACGACTCGGAGCCCTACTCACGTTCACAAAAGGAATCCTTCTTCGGTCTGGCGAAGATAATGGTATTGTGTTGCAGCCAGGAGAACCCAAAGAAATTGGAGGCAAAACCATGAAACAGGCAAAGATCGGCGTCATCATCATGATGCTGAAAAAGAATTTCGAGGAGATCGGAGTCTATGAATCTCTCTGCAAGCTGAAGGATATCGGATATAACTACATTGAAGTGTCCCAGCTGCCCATGACACCCGAAAACACAAACGCTGTAAGACGAGCGTGTGACGACACCGGACTGACCGTCGCTGCGATGTCGGCTATGCTGGAGGACGTCCAACTGCCCGGAGCTCCTGCACAGAAACGAGAAAACCTGGCCGATGACTTCGACAAGATCGTGGCCGACTGTCGCGCCCTCGACTGCACGTTCCTGCGCATGGGCATTCTGCCGCTTCAGTACTTAGAGTCCAAAGACACACTTATCGATTTCGCCCACAAAGCCGACGCCATGGCTGACCGTCTGCAGGAGCAGGGTATCAGCTTCTACTACCACACCCATCATTTCGAATTCGCCAAGTATGATGGGCAGTACGCACTGGATATTATCAAAGATAACAGCAGTAAAATCGGCTTTGAGCTGGATGTACACTGGATCTGGCGCGGCGGAGTGGACCCGGTGGAGTTCATCAAGGGCTATGAAAGACGAGTCAAACTGCTGCACCTCAAGGATTACCGCATCGGCAAGGTCGACCTGACGAATGCCGACGTAAGGGCGGCGATGGGCAATGTCGTCGAATGGGCGGAAGTTGGCGAGGGTACGCTGGATATGAAGGCGATTATTGATGCGGGATTAGAAAGCGGAGCCGAATATCTCATCGTCGAGCAAGACAGCACTTATGGAAGAGATGCCTTCGAAAGCCTGCAGATATCCCGAGATAACCTAGTCAAACTTGGGTACGGTGATTTGTTTTAGGCCTAAAACCCATTCCTGTGTCGCCTAAAGGATAGTCGATTTTCTCCGCCATCCTAAGCGGGCAGAGACAAGCACCCCATCCCCGCTCACAAAGCGGGGATGGGGTGTGCTGTGTCTACGTGAGATAACGCTCCAAAACAGAGCGCGTCATCTCGGCAATCCGGCCAGCCGTTTCGATGGAAAGCGAATGGGCCGTAGGCAGCGTCAAAACCCGAGAGGCTATATCTTCTGTGACCGGGCAGGCCTGCACAGCAAAGCCGTCAAAAACAGGACTCGCGTAGAGCGGTTTCGGATACGCGATGCTGACAGGCACTCCCTGCTGCTGCAGAGCATTTAGGATCTCGTCACGACGCGGTGCTAATGCCTTGGGAAGCAGAAACGAATACACATGGCAGACGCTTTTGGCGTAAGAAGCCTCGGTAGGAAGCTGCAGACCAAGGGACACGAGCGCCTCAGTATAACACCCCGCTATCGCTCTGCGACGCGTGTTGAAATCATCGAGCTTCTTCAATTGCTCGATGCCTATCGCTGCCTGAAGAGCTGTCATGCGATAGTTATATCCAACTCTCGCAATGAGCCCCCAAGTCTGTTCACCCTGATGCCGCACACTGCGACACACTTGCGCCAATTCTGGATCGTTGGTCGTCACCATGCCGCCTTCGCCGGTAGTCATGTTCTTCGACTCCTGAAAGCTGAAGCTCGTTAGCGGCGCCAATCCACCGAGACGTCTGCCTTTGTACTCAGCCCCGTGAGACTGGCAGGCATCGTCAACGACAGTAACACCGTGCTTCTCGGCCACAGCAGTAATTGCATCCAAATCGGCGGGATGCCCAAAGAGGTCAACCGGCAGCACTGCCTTCGTCTTATCGGTTATCTTGCGTTCTACGTCTTCAGCTGCGAGGCACAGTGTCGTGGGATCAATATCCGCAAAGACGGGTACCGCATGCTGATGCAGAACCGGCCCCACGGTCCCGATAAAGGTAAAGGCCGGCACAATCACTTCATCCCCGGCCTCAACACCCGCCGCGATCAACGCCGTATGCACCGCAGCTGTCCCCGAGCTGACGGCGACTGCTTCCTTCACTCCGATATAAGCGGCAAACGCAACTTCAAACTCCTCCACCGTGTCAGTGGACAGCTGCGTTATGGTACCCGCCTCGACGAGGGCTTTCACAGCCTCAGCCTCTTCAGGACCAAACACCGGCCCGATAAAAAGGTTGTCCGGAAGCCGATCAAAAAACGAATCTTTTCGGGTCATTACCTGTATGCACTCCTCTCCCCAGAGCCGGTGCCAAACACCGACGATTACCTTATTCTGCACATGCCTTCATGTACCTGCTATTCACGGAAAAGGCAGAGTGCTCAAGGTCCAAAAAAAGGAGGAATCTCGAATGCATCCGTTTTCGAAAGACAAGCTAGCTGTCGCTGTTCTCACAGGCAACCATCCCTACGACGTCCCAAATTTCCACGCGCTGTTCCGCAGCTTTCCGGATGTTGATCCGTACATCCAAACACTAGAGGATTTTGTGCACGACTGGGGTCGAGTTCAGGAGGCCTACGACGTCATCGTCTTCTACAACATGCATGGGCCCAAACCAGGACAGGACACAGGCTGGTTTGGACAGCCCCTGCGCGGCACTATCCGCAGACTCACCCAAACTGGTCAAGGCCTCATCATGATGCATCACGCCGTACTGGCCTTCTTAGAGTGGGAGGAATGGGCAGCGATTCTCGGCATGGAGGATCGTGAGTTTAGCTACCACATGGAACAGCAGTTTTCCATTGAAATCGCCGAAAACCATCCGATAACCGAGTCTCTGAACCCGTGGTCCATGACCGATGAGACGTATAACATGAGGCCAGTGAACGGAGACTCAACGATACTGTTAAGAACACAGCATCCGCAAAGCATGGAAACTCCAGCATGGGCTAGACAACATGAGCAAGCCCGCGTCGTCTGTACAGTACTCGGACATGACAACAGTGCGTGGGCAGACCAGGGCTTCCGATGCCTGCTGCACCGAAGCATTCAGTGGGCGGGCGGTTCGCTCTAGGAAGGCGTTAATTTTCTCTGCTTGTCAAGAAGGCAGTTGGTTCTCTCCGTTTTACTACGGACGCGTGGCGGCACTCCTTAAAACCGAGAAGATCAACAACCTCTAGGACATATTGACATATGCTCTTTTTAGAGTTACGATAGTAATGGGCATAAGACCACAAAGGTCAATCCAATGTCCGATTTTTGGAGGTGCAGACAATGATCGCAATCACGGCGAACGGACCGAGTCTTGACTCGCCAGTGGATTCCCGCTTCGGCCGCTGCAGGTATTTCGTGTTAGTCGAGTCAGAAGGAGCTTCGGCCTGCGAAGTGGTCAAAAACGCTAGCCGCAGACTCTCCGGAGGAGCAGGAGTCGATGCGGTCCAGTTCCTTATCGAACGCCAGGTATCAACGCTCCTTACGGGGAAAGTTGGTCCGAAAGCTATGCGTGCATTGGACAGTGCGGGCATCCGTGTGTATACCGGTACCGCCGCAACCGTCGCTGACCTCTTATCCGATTTCTCACACGGTAGGTTGACAGAAGGAGATATTGTTGAGTCGTAGTAGCCTCAACCAGAAAGAGTCAATACGACAGGAGGGTTCGCTATGCGAGTAGCAGTTGCAACCGACAACGGTCAGGTGGCTGAGCACTTCGGCCGCTGCACCCACTACACGATGGCAAAAATACAAGACAGTCAGGTACTAGACGTTGTGATCATTGATAACCCAGGACATGAACCTGGCTTTCTTCCCCGTTTTCTTGCCGAACACGGCATCACCTGTATCATCGCGGGAGGAATGGGACAGCGCGCTAAACAGCTCTTTGATGCCGCTGGCATTGATACCATTGTTGGTGTCAACGGCAGCGTCGATCAAGTGCTGCAGCAGTATGCAGATGAAGCTTTGGCGAGTCAAGGAGGCTTCTGCAACCACTAGCCTTGGACTTAAGCAGGTTATTGACATATGCTCATAATTGAGTTATGCTTTGGTTGAAGGACAGTAATGTCGAAGGGGGTGTAGAAGAATGCCACGTGGTGACAGAACAGGTCCGGCCGGCATGGGGTCCATGACAGGGCGCAGCGCAGGATATTGTGCAGGCTTCCCCACACCAGGATTCACCCGGCCTGGTCCCGGTTATGGAGGGCGCGGACGAGGATGGCGCAATATGTACCATGCCACTGGACTGCCAAGCTGGGCTCGGTTTGGCTGCCAACAGCCAGGCCCGGCTCAGACCGACACCAGAAGCGAGCGGGAGATGCTGCAGCACGAAGCGGACATGTTGAAAAAGGATTTGGAAGACGTCAGCAAGCGACTTGAGCAGTTAGAGGACGAATCATGAGTAGGTGCGGACTGCGGCCTCAACCCAACGGGTTGAGGCCGCAGACTATAAGGAGGCATGCCGCGTGAAAATAGCTGTTGCCAGCGGAAAAGGTGGCACCGGGAAAACCCTCGTCGCCACAAACTTGGCAGAAACTCTGCACTGCCAAGGCTATAGAGTCACCTACTTAGACTGCGATGTTGAGGTACCTAATGGCCACCTCTTTCTCAAGCCCACGGATGTGTCCCAGGTGCCTGTTTTTGTGGACGCTCCTCATGAAATCGACAAGACCCTCTGCACACACTGCGGACGCTGCATAAATGCATGCCAATTCTCTGCATTGGTGGCTTTACAGGAGGACATTCTGCTGTTCCCAGAACTATGCCATATCTGTGGTGCTTGTTCTTATGTGTGCCCAAACGACGCTGTCATAGAAGGCCAACGAGAGATAGGTTCCATCACAACAGGCAACTGCCACGGAATTCTGCATCGCTACGGCCTCCTAAAGACCGGCGAAACGACCATGACGACGCGACTCATTGAGAGAGTCAAGCAAGGACCCTCGACGGACATCGCCATTTTTGACGCTCCTCCCGGTACGACATGTCCCACGATTGAGACAATACGCGATGCAGACTGTGTTGTACTGGTTGCTGATCCAACACCGTTTGGACTTCATGACCTCGCTCTCTCGGTAGACATGTGCCGCCGTCTCGCCATTGAGCCCGTGATTCTCATAAACCGGTCTGAAGAAGGGCGTTTAGATACCGAAACGTTTTATCATGACTCGGC
>SLOG01000373.1 GCA_007132635.1 Limnochordia bacterium | reverse complement strand
GGCTGGTGGGCTCGGATCGAGAGACCATTGTAGGTGCAGTCACTGAACTGCTGCGGGATCCAGAGGCTTATAACAGGATGGCGAGGGCCGCTAACCCATACGGTGATGGGAAGGCAGCCGAGCGAATTCGAGCGATTTTGGAAAAAGACATAGAGACACCAGGGATTTGGAGGGAACATGATGGCAATTAGGCCCGATGAGATTACTGAGATTCTCCGCAGGCAGATTGAGGAATTCGAGTCTGAACTCGATGTCGAAAGCATTGGGTCGGTTCTTATGGTTGGAGATGGGATCGCCCGGGTACACGGACTGCCCGACGCCATGGCGGGTGAGTTGCTGGAGTTTCCTAAAGAAACCTATGGAATGGTTCTCAATCTTGAGCAGGACAATATTGGGTGCGTCATCTTGGGCCCCTACACCCATATTAAAGAGGGAGATGCCGTCAAGCGCACGGGCCGCATTGTGCAGGTGCCCGTGGGGAAAGCTTTGATCGGCCGGGTTGTCAACCCTCTGGGCCAACCCTTGGACGGCAAGGGGCCCATTCAGTCTGAGACATTTCGGCCGACAGAGAATGTCGCGTCTGGGGTCATCGATCGGCAGCCCGTGCACGAACCGCTGCAGACGGGCCTGAAAGCGATTGACTCCATGGTACCTATCGGCCGCGGGCAGCGGGAGTTGATCATCGGCGACCGACAAACCGGCAAGACGGCCATCGCCGTCGATACCATCCTTAACCAAAAAGACAGCGACGTCATCTGCATCTATGTGGCCGTCGGCCAAAAGGCATCCACAGTTGCCGGCGTCGTCGAGACACTGCGAGAGCGCGACGCTTTGGACTACACCATCGTAGTGGCTGCAACGGCTAGTGATCCGGCACCCCTTTTGTTTATTGCGCCGTACGCTGGCGCTGCTATGGGTGAAGAGTTTATGTTTAATGGCCGCCACGTTCTTATTGTCTATGATGATCTATCAAAACATGCGGCTGCCTACCGAGAGCTTTCGCTGCTGCTGCGGCGGCCGCCGGGCCGCGAGGCTTTTCCCGGTGATGTCTTCTACCTGCATTCGCGTCTCCTGGAGCGAGCAGGGAAACTGAACGACAAACTGGGTGCCGGTTCGATGACGGCGCTGCCCATCATTGAGACGCAGGCCGGCGACATCTCTGCCTATATTCCCACAAACGTCATCTCGATTACGGACGGTCAGATATTCCTGGAAACAGACCTGTTTTATTCTGGAGTACGGCCGGCTATCAGCGTTGGCCGCTCGGTATCCCGTGTCGGTGGTGCTGCGCAGGTGAGCGCGATGAAGAAAGTGGCTGGGCGCCTGCGTTTGGATCTGTCTCAGTATCGCGAACTGGAGGCGTTTGCCCAGTTTGCTTCGGATTTGGATAAATCGACGCAGGCCCAACTCGCCCGAGGCGAACGCACCGTCGAGATTCTTAAACAGAATCAGTTTGCGCCGATGCCGGTCGCTCGCCAAGTGGTCTCGCTTTACGCCGCGATCCATGGACACTTAGATGATGTAGACGTTGATTCGGTAGAGAAATTCGAGGCAGAGCTGCACGAGACCCTAAGACAGGAGCACCAAGATATCTTGGATGAGTTGACGGAAACTAAGGCACTGACTGATGAACTGGCTGAACGTCTTAGTACCGCAATCAAGGCATTCAAAGAGTCTTTCTTGGATTAGAAGTTTGGTTTTTCGGGAGTCGATTGGACCCACAAGGGGGTTGTGGTATGGCCCAAACGGGACGCGACATTCAGCGTCGTATGAATTCGATACGCAATACGCAGCAGATTACCAAGGCGATGGAGATTATTGCGGGTGTTAAGCTGCGCAAAGCGCGGGGGCGAGTAGAAGCTACCCGGCCGTACCAACACAGACTGCGAGATACGCTGCAGCGGGTTTTGGAAGCAGCCGCGGTTGAAGGAGACACGCTGCCTCCTATCGCTCGTGAAGCCGAAGGAAGCGGCCACTGTCTGATCGTAGTGACGGCTGATAAGGGCCTGGCAGGTGGCTATAACTCCAATGTACTGCGAAGGGCGGAAGTGTTTCGGCGGGAAAACGAAAGTACTCAACTCGTTTTGATTGGCCGCAAGGCACGTGAGTTCTACCGCCGGAGAGACGTTCGGTTTCTGGCAGACTGGGTGAATGTTGGCGATGATATCCGTTTCTCTGAGGCTCGCGAGATTTCGGCTGTTGTGCAGGAGTTCTTTCTGGGAGGCCTTTTTGCCCGCATCAGCCTTCTATATACAGAGTTCCAAAGTGCTGTCAGCCACCGACCGGTGGTTAAGCAGCTGCTGCCGTTGGCGGATGGTTCGGCCGAAAGAGGATCGTCAGCTTCGTCGCAAGGCCCGAAGCCACTGTACTGGTACGAGCCTTCTCTGGCAGGAGTCTTGCGCCAGATGGTGCCTTTGTACTTGGACAGTGCTATCTACCATGGCCTTTTGGAAGGCGCCGCCAGTGAGCAGGGCGCACGGGTTACGGCGATGCGTAATGCCAGTGATAACGCTGGAGAACTGATTGAGGAGCTTAACCTATCTTACAATCGGATCCGCCAGGGCATTATTACTAAGGAGCTCTCTGAGATAGTGGGCGGAGCCGAGGCTCTGGAGTCGTAAAAGGAGGCAGTTTGGAATGAGTGAGCGTGAAGGAAAGGTCGTCCAGGTCATTGGGCCTGTTGTGGATGTTGAATTCCCTGCCGATGACCTCCCAGAGATATACAATGCCGTTGAGATCCATAGTGTAACAGACGATCGGGAGATCAATCTCACGTTGGAGGTAGCGCAGCATCTTGGAAACAATGTGGTGCGCTGCGTGGCCATGGCCGGAACGGATGGTCTCCAGCGGGGCACTCGTGCAGTGGATATGGGGCAGCCGATTTCTGTGCCTGTGGGCGAAAAGGTGCTGGGACGTATTCTAAACGTCTTGGGCAAACCTGTTGACGGAAAAGAATCCCTGGATGAGGAAAGGCACCTTCCCATTCACAGGCCGGCGCCGAAAGTAGACGAAGTCGAACCCGCGACTAGCATTCTCGAAACCGGGATCAAGGTCGTGGATCTGCTGGCACCTTATGCGCGAGGCGGGAAGATCGGGTTGTTTGGGGGTGCTGGCGTCGGCAAGACCGTACTAATTATGGAACTTATCCGCAATATTGCCTATGAGCACGGTGGGTTTTCCGTGTTTGCTGGTGTCGGTGAACGGACTCGCGAGGGCAATGAGCTGTACAAGGAAATGAACGAGTCTGGTGTCATCGATAAAACGGCTATGGTGTTTGGGCAGATGAATGAACCTCCCGGTGCCCGGCAGCGAGTGGGCCTCACAGGTCTCACCATTGCCGAGGACTTCCGCGACGAGCAGGGTCAGGACGTGCTTCTGTTCATTGATAATATTTTCCGATTCACTCAGGCTGGTTCTGAAGTGTCTGCACTTTTGGGGCGCATGCCTTCAGCTGTTGGCTATCAACCGACATTAGCTACAGAAATGGGCCAGCTGCAGGAACGAATCACGACGACGAAGAAAGGTTCGATCACCTCGATCCAAGCGATCTATGTGCCGGCTGATGATTATACGGATCCCGCTCCGGCGACAACGTTTGCTCATTTGGATGCCACGACGAACCTGGAGCGCCGCATTGCCGAGAAAGCTATCTATCCGGCCGTCGATCCGCTGGCGTCCACGTCGCGCATCTTGAGTCCTGACATTGTTGGCAGCGAGCATTACGCAGTGGCCCGCGGTGTGCAGGAATTGCTGCAGCGCTATAAGGAGCTGCAGGATATCATTGCGATTCTCGGTATGGATGATCTGTCGGAAGAGGACAAAATGGTCGTCAACCGGGCTCGCAAACTCGAGCGATTCCTATCTCAGCCCTTTTTCGTGGCGGAAACATTCACCGGGATTCCAGGCAAGTATGTGCCGCTTAAAGAGACCATACGCGGGTTTAGAGAAGTTTTGGATGGAAAACACGACGATCTGCCGGAAAGTGCGTTTTATATGGTGGGTACCATAGAAGAAGCCCGGGAAAAGGCTGAGAAGCAAGAACAGGAGAGTGCTTGAGATGGCTGAGTTTCGGCTCGAAGTCGTCACCCCTAACCGGAAAGTCGTGGAGCGTGAGGTGAGTTTGGCGCTGCTTCCGTCGGAGCTGGGTGAAATCGGTATCCTAGCCCATCATGCTCCTCTCATCAGTTCTCTGACCATTGGCGTCATGGAATTCGTGCCCACTCATGGAGAACGGCGGCGGGTTGCGTTGGGCGACGGTTTCGCTGAGATGGCTGATAATACCCTGACGGTTTTGGTGGACACAGCGGAGCTGGACAGCGAAATCGATATCATGCGGGCGCAGGAAGCAAAAGAACGAGCCGAAAAACGTCTGCGAGATCAACAGGAGGAATGGGATTTCAGCCGAGCGCAAGTGAGTCTGCACAAGGCAGCTGCCCGAATTCGAGCCGCCGAAGGCAGCGAATAGGTTAATAATCAGCGAGGCCCAAAGGAGAGCTCTTGCCTTTGGACGGCAGCGAAAGGGGCAGTCTCATGTTTGGCACGGACATTGGCATTGATTTAGGTACCGCGAATATTTTGGTGTTTGTTCGCGGTAAGGGTGTAATCATCTGCGAGCCTTCTGTGGTGGCCATTGATGCGGATTCCAATAGAATTCGAGCTATCGGTGAAGAAGCGCGGCGGATGGTCGGTCGGACGCCAGGAAACATCCGCGCGATCCGTCCGCTCAACCAAGGCGTCATTGCGGATTACAACATCACCGAGGAAATCCTCCGTTACTTTATCGGGAAGGCTGTGGGACGAAGGCGCCTCTTTCGGCCGCGAGTGGTCATCTGTGTACCGTCGGGCGTCACAAGCGTCGAGAAACGAGCGGTTTTGGAGGCGGCGACTCAGGCAGCTGCCAAGGAAGTGTACCTCATCTCAGAGCCCATGGCAGCGGCCATCGGCTGCGGTATGGATGTGGCAAAGCCCATTGGCAATATGGTCGTGGACATTGGCGGAGGAACGACGGATATAGCCGTGATTTCCTTGGGTGGTGAGGTGGTCAGCCAGTCGCTGCGTATCGGAGGCGACGATTTCGAGGAGGCCATCATCCGCCATGTCAAACGAGTGCATAATATTGCCATTGGGGAGCGGACTGCCGAGGATATCAAGATCCAGATCGGTTCGGCCAATCCAGCGTCTGATCGAACTATGGCTGTGCGCGGCCGCGATCTGGTCAGCGGCCTTCCGTGTACAATCACGCTGCATGGTTCGGATGTGTATCAGTCCCTAGAGGAGAGTATCCGCAGTATTGTGGAAGCCATCAAGGGTGTGTTAG
>SLOG01000048.1 GCA_007132635.1 Limnochordia bacterium | reverse complement strand
TGGGCGTCTCTCCCTTTGAAGCCAAAAATTGGAGCTTGTCTTCGTGTGTGGGTATCAAGCCCCCTCCGAGAGGATTCATAGCTACGACGCCGCAGCCGCTTTCATAGGCGGCCATGACTCCGTCCCACCGGTAGGGGAAGTTCAGCAGGTTAACGCCCAGCAGTACACCCTCGGTTTTCCCGTCAGCTACAACCTGGCGAATTTCATGGCCTGGCTGGTGCGAAGAGACGACGATGTGGTCAATGAGTCCTTCTTCTTGACATCGAAGAAGTCCCTCATACTGACCGCCGGGACGCATTGCCAGTTCGTAGTGCTCCATTTTTCGCAAACACCAAATGTGGTAGAAGTCGATCTTGTCGACACCCAACCGCTCTAGGGAGCGTTTCAGCAAGTCGACAGCTTTTTCGGCCGTGTCCACACTCTCTGGGTTTCCTTTTGTTGAAAGGAAATAGTCGCCCTTCATGTCCTTCAGGGCCAAACCGAAGATATCTTCACTCTTGTCTTGGCAGTAACCTGGGGCGGTATCAAAATAGTTTATGCCCTTGCTCTGCGCGTAATGCAAGAGCTCTGCGTTTTCCTCCTGAGGTCGGTCGATATCAAAGCGCATCCCGCCGAAACCGACGGCAGATACAAGTTTTCCGGTTTTTCCGTAAGTCTTGTAGATCAAATGCTTTCACTCTCCTCTTTTTTTGAAAGGCTGTTGTTCCTCACCTTAGTGCGTTGAGGCATTAGGTAAAGAAAAGCTGCACAAGACTGGATACCCGCCCCGGTCTTCCAGGCATGGGAAGACCCCTGGTGTTCATGGTTCGATCCAAGTTCTGCACATCCTTTTTCGTCAGTGTACTCGTACCGCCAAGCATTTCTGATACTACAATGGATTTGGCGGCTGCTTCGTACATTTCCAGAAAGTCTAAGGCTCTCTCAATGCCATCAGAACTGGTGACCATGACTCCGTGGTTTTTCATCAAGAATGCATTGGACAATTCAATAGCATCATCAAAGGCCTCAGCAAGCTCGTCCGATAGGGGTTCGGCATAGGGGACCGGTACCATCGGCCCTACTTCGATAATCGGCTCGGGAAGGAGTGGCTTCTCCAGCAGAGCGGAGTCTGCCATAGCAAAGCCCGTCAAAACGGGCGGATGGGCATGGACCAGCCCCTTGAGATCCGGCCGTTTCTGGAAAATGCGGACATGAAACGGCGTTTCCCCTGTGGGCCGTCTGCCTTCGCCCGCATAAAGGACTTCCCCGTTCAGGTCAATGATGCAGATGTCATCAAATGTAATCTTACGTTTTGCCACTTTTGTCGGTGTGATCAACACTACATCACTGTCTACTCGATAGGACAGATTACCTCCATGGGACGTCACGTATCCCAATCCAGCTGTGCGAACACAGCATTCCGCGAGTTCGGCAATGCTGCTCTCGTATTTCTTCTGCATTTCGTGCATGGTGTTTCCCTCCTCGTTTCTGGTTTCCTCTTTTTCTATTTGGCTGTTTCGATGCTTTTTCCTTCTTTCTCCTGTGTCCCCAGCAGCGAAACGCGGATGGTCTTAACCTCGTAGGGAGAGAAACCGAGTTCAATCCCGTCTTCATTGGACGCCAGCGGCTGTTGTTCTTCTTCCAGCATGTTTACTTCGCAAGCGGTCTGGACTCGCCACCGCAAATTAAGCTTTGCTGTAACCGCTTGGCCGCAGACTTCAGAAAGCCGGATAATCAGAGATCGGGGATCACCGCCTGTCTCGGAAAACTTAACGGCGCTGACGACGATGCTTTCAGGCAGTTCGTCGAGTCCCGCCTCATGGGGGTGGATGGTCCCGTAATGAGCATCCTCAACCACTGTGAGAAGTGGTTGATTGTGTTCAATCCCACGGCGGTGCGTGAGATTGCTAAACCAATCACCTTCATGAGGACACAGGGAGTACGTTACCGGATGCAGGCCGGCATCTGGGTTGTTGTCTGGCTCGTAGGACGCGCGCACAAGCGTTAGTGCTAGGGTGCTGCCCTGGGCATGGTGCCCGTACTTACAGTCGTTTAACAGCGACAGGCCGTACTGGCCATCGCTAATCGATGCCCACCGCAGCGCAGGAACTTCTGATCCGTCCGCAGTGCGTTCAGTAACGCCGAACGGAGTCTCATAGACTGCTTGCGAGCGCTGCAGTTTAGGAGTAAACGTGACCTTCAGCATGGGGGCGTCGACCTCGGCCCCTCCCTTTTCATGCCAGTCTATAACCGTGACGAAATCCAGTTTGTTGACACCAGCGTATAGAACAATATCCTGTTCCAGGCTTGACTGCAGGAACGTGTGTTTGACGCGTACTCTTGCACACACAGGACCACTATCTATGAGCTCGACCTGAGCTCCAGCTACCAGACTATCAATTCGCGAAATGTCACCAATGTTCCAGGCTGACATTGGATGAGGACGCTCCCAATATACCATAAAGCGGTTAATAAGCCCACTGTTCTCTCGGCCAACGGGATCCAGAGAGCGACCATCCGTGAGGAGGTCATGGCCCGAAGGTTTGAGCTTGAGGGAGTGTATGCTTCCCGAATCCGGATGAATACGTGCAGCCAGGAATTCGTTTTCCAGAAGAATTCCACGCGTATCCTCAACCTTAAGGGATGTAGAGGATTCGGCGGCTTCGCTGCTGCTGGGGTGGTACACTTCACATCCGAGCGCCGGGACGTCGTGAGCAATGAACACTAGCGCGTCGTCAACTTTTTGGACAGGAAAGCATCTGCCCTGACTGTCAACAACAGATTTGCAGTCAGGATCGGCAAGCAGTGACGTTGAAACTCTTACTGGTTCGGTTCGACTCCAAGCCAATTGGTTATAGACCACGATACCAGGAGCATCGCCGGCGATTTCCACACGCTCTGCCCAGCACTGCAGCGCTTCTCCTGTGAGCGCCCGCAAGGTTTCATGACTAGGTTTTAGCGTCTCGGCTGCCTCACGATAGGTCAAACCAATGGAACAACCGCAAAGTATGTCATGAAACTGATGGAAGCATTGGTTCTTCCAGGCATCTGCTAATTCCTGTTGCGGGTAGGCTGCGTCTGCGTCCAAGGCAGCTTGAGCGGCTATAGTCTCACCAGTCAGCAACAGCATTTCACCAGAGCGATTGAGCCGTTTTATGTCGCCATGACTGGTATAACACCCTTCAAAGATCGTGTTCAGCTCGTCTTTTACAACTGGGAAGTGGAGGACTTCGTCTGTCAGCCGATCGAAAAACTCATGGACTGAACTGGGTTTCGTTTTTGGCAGAAGAGGCATGCGGTTTATGGCTTGACCGCGCTCAATATCTCGAGCGGTGGCACCACCGCCATGGTCACCGACACCGTAAACCCAAAGACCCATATTAAGGTCACTAGCATCAGAGAGCAGGCGGCAGCTGCTGCCGACATTCGTCGGCCATATTTCTCCATTGTAGCCGACAGCATCGTTAAAGGCCAGAATTCGCGAGCCGTCCGGTGACTCCCACCAAAACACGGGATATCCTTTGCCAGCTCGACAGAAGTAGTAGAAATCAACCCCGCATTTTTTCAGAATCTGGGGCATGACTGCCGGATGGCCGAAAGTGTCGGGCTCCCAACAGACGCGCGGAGTAACGCCGAATTTCTCGCGAATGTATGCTCGCGTGTACAGAATTTGCCGCACGAGGGTCTCACCCATGGCAGTGTTGAGATCGCCTTCCACCCACGTACTGGCTGTGATATCCCATTGCCCTGTTTCGACTCTTTCTTTAATTCGATCAAATAGATCGGGATGATGCTGCTCAACAGCGGCGTAGACTGCCGCCTGGCTCTGAGAGAAACGGAAGTCTGGGTATTTCTCCATGAGCGAGTCCATGGCCGTGAAATCGCGACGACATACTTCCACGGTTTCTTCCCACGGCCAGAGCCAATTCATGTCGATGTGAGAATGACCAACCAGATAGGCCGTATACTTCTGAATGTCCTGGTCAAACGACATCAGTTTCGCCACTGCCTGTTGAACCGACTTGTGCCATCGTTCCCAATTATTCTCCGCCAGCGCGGCCAGATCGTATATGGCTACAGCCTCATCAAATGGCCCCCGTCTGGCACTAGGCATTCCTTCTGCTTCTTCGCGGTCGATTATGTACTGGCAGAAGCGAAGTTGTTCGGCGCTGGCCTCAAGCGAGAAGAGACTGTCCGATAACGGCTGCATGATGAGTTCGGCCTGAACAAACAGACCGAAGCCGTCGCCTTGCTTGGCGCGGATGCGGACATCGAGAGGTTTCTCGGGACGATAGGCTTCAGCAATCACAATTGGAACCGCGCGTGTATCGCTCCAAAACGGCTCGCTGTAGACCTCTTGACCATTGACATAGACGGTCGCCCCAATTGGGCAGAACACGACTAGTTCTAAAGTATGCCCCGTTGTATCCAGTCCAAGCACTTCGGCAGGCAGTTGGACAGAGCGGCCAAACCATGCATCTCCCCCAGCGGACGACCATGAATAACTAAGGTTTACGTCTTTCCAATTTGCAGAGTCTTCAGTTTCCATGTTCTTTCCGGGATTTGCTAAAGCAAAGCGCCAATCCGATAGACGGCAGACACTCTGCAGCGCAGTGATTTTCTTGTGGACTTCCTTCAGGATTGTTTGGCTGTCAGCCATGTTGAGTCATCCTTTCCATTGTGATTATCCCCAACAAACACGCATTCTCGTCGCAGCAGCAGAAATCCTGTAGAGACCATTGCGTTTGCTTGGGCCGTCAGAACCTGCTATCATTAGTACCGAAAGCATCTCAATATGTCAGGAGTGTACATAATGGCACAGAAGAAAATTAAGGTCGGCCTTATTGGTGCAGGCAACATCGCGCAGAATGCTCATCTACCCTCCTATGTCAAGCAGTCCGACGTGGATCTGGTAGCCGTCTGCGACCTGAAGCCGGAGCGAGCAAAGCAGGTTGCTGCCGAGTATGGCATGCCGTACGTGGCGAAAGACATCGACGAACTCGTAGCTATGGAGGAAGTCGATGCGGTTAGCGTCTGTACCTGGAATAACGCCCATGCCAAAGCCGTGACGGCCGCGGCGGCAGCTGGAAAGCACATTCTTTGTGAGAAACCCATGGCGATGACCGTGTCCGAAGCGGAAGAGATGGCCGCTGCCGTCCGCAAGAGCGGTGTTGTTTTCATGATGGGGTTTGTCAACCGCTTTCGATCGGATAGTAAGGTGATTAAGGCGCTGGCCGACGAAAACCGCTTTGGTGAGGTTTACTACGGGAAGACCGGATGGTTTCGCCGTCGAGGAACCCCTTTGGGATGGTTTACCGACTTAAGCAAATCAGGCGGGGGTCCTGTGATCGATATAGGCGTGCATGTGATCG
>SLOG01000378.1 GCA_007132635.1 Limnochordia bacterium | reverse complement strand
TGCAGATCACATGCATCCAGCTGGCCACCCAGCATCCAGAGGAACTGTTCCTTGCCCATCGTCTGCATGGACTCTAGAAAGAATGCCTGAGCACTCTCGGTACGAGCCTTTTCCTGAGCGGCGCGGCGGAAAATGAGCCCTTCCGGCAGCCACCGGCTGACGGCCAACAGCACCTTGAAGGCCCGCAGTTCCAGGGGGTTCATCGGCCTATCGATGGGCAGGCCGCCAATGCTCACTATGCCTCGAACCCTATCCGGGTGCCGGACCGCGGCATGCTGGCTGACATAGGTGCCTAGGGACTGGCCCACCAAGACCGCATTATCTAGACCAATCTCGTCCATCAAATCCACCAGGCACTCTGCCGTCTGCGGTACGTCGAGATTGCCGCTAAGCGGTGTCGAACGTCCGTGGCCAGGCATGTCCCAGATCACGGTTGTGTACTCGTCCTTGATCGCTTCCACTTGGTCCCGAAACATCTCCCCGTGAAGGCCGCCGCCGTGGGTAAAGATGACGGCCGGAGACTGCGTGCTCTGCACCTCATAGTAGATGCTCCCAGAATCTGTGTTGAAAATCAACAACGACACTCCTTTACTTGGGTTTCTGCTCGCAGAGACCAGAGAGGTTTCCGTCCCGGCGAGGCAGTTTGTTTTTGCTCTCTGGGTACAGTCTACGGGAAAGAGTGATGTTTGAGACCCTACGAAGGGACGGTGTGTGGCAGAGTTGGGAGACCCATACTTATGTAGGGGTGAGAAGGCAGTTGGTTTCCGCGGCACATGATGGGGTACTGTTTCCCTTCAGAACCCCGATAACGATGAAATCAAGAGGTCTAATGGCTCGGAGGCGAGATTACTGCCGGACGACCTGATTTAAGCCACGCGCGGGTTGGCCGTCCGCCACTAGCTCGGACGGCCAACCGGCACGCGACGCAACACTAGTGGCCAATTCATCGCTCAATATGGCCTAATAGTCTCTGCCTCTAACGTGTCTAATGGGTTGTCTGACCGCCTGTGGCAGGAGGCCATACTCCCAAAGTCTTATCTATGTCCAGATGGTCGGTGGTGCCAGCCTTATAGGCCACCCATTCACCTTGTCCGTCAGCATTCCAAGACCCGAAAAAATCCGTAGGTTGGAAGCTACTCTCACCTGGAAGACGAAACTCCCCACCCATGGACATTGTAGTCTCGGATGCAGTCATGACAAAGCTGGCATCCGTTATTCGCGCCTCACCATCAGGATGGGTGTATCCTGGGATCGCAATCGACAGATAGTTGGCCCCGCTGGCCACCAAATGCAGCTCTCCATCAGTCGCTGAAGTCACATCCCAGCTTCCGGTCACCGTCAGACCGCCCTCTACCGGAATTCCCTTGATAACTCCACTCATTCCTTGAGAGTCATCGGCCAAGAACCAGCCTCTCACTGGACCTTCGATGAACTGCCATTCGAAGTCCCCGTCTTGCTTTTCTTCAACGAATATCTCCACGAAGGCGCCATCGACAGTGTCTGTCCAGGTCCATCTAGTGCTTGTGATGGCGGGTAAACCGTCTAAAACGGCAACAGCGGCATCCCTTCCGCGACTAATACCAGTCACCGTACTAACAATACGTGCGGCGAAATCGTCCGCAATGTACTGCTCTAAAGGGTCACCATCGGGCCATAGCATCTGCAGTGTTGGCAGTGGTACGTCAATTGTGCCGTACAGATTTAATTTGCCACTATGGACCGTTATGGCCTGGTGAAATGTTGCTGGGAATCCGTCAAAGGTCACAAAATGAGTACTCCATACATCGGCACTACCTTGTACTGTCGTGTCGTAGAATGCGATGTAAGCAAATGGGTCATAGTTAACCAGCAAGTCACCAACTATCGTGACGCTAATGAAATGGAAAGCATTCGGTTGTCCACCCGCGGTCACCACTTCATCCGACGAACTCCCCACAGGAGTGCCTATGGTAACAGTCCCTCTTATCTCCAGGTCTGTGATGGTGAGGCCGATGCCACTAGCAATCAGGATGTCTCCAACAATGGTTTTTCCGTTCCCATCGATAGTCCCACTCTCGTCAATTGTCAGGATCCCATCCGGTATGATTATTTCAACAGCAGCATCAGCTAAAGCATCCTTAAACTCGGCCAGATCCACCACTGTAGTAGACACGAAGGCCGTGAAATTGACGTCATTGGCACGTCTCGTAATCGGAGGCCACACCGCTGGTTCAAACATATATCCTTCCTTGTCGGGAGTCACTGTCACCGAACCGCTTAGTCCAGCTTTTACCCATTCACCCGCATCGTTCGTCAGAACCGAAGTATGGCCTCCATCAAACTGGATAGTAACACCAGCCAAGCCCTCCCCACTTGTGTCTACTACACTACCCCTTACCGTGAAAAGATTGCTGCCACCTCCACCCAAGCAACCGACCAGCAATAAGGAAACGAGGAAAATCCCACCCAAACCGCAAACCACTCTGAATTTACTGATATTTTTCATGAAACCCCTCCGTTCGTATAGGTGATCTCTAGATTCCACGCTGAAGCAAAAACTCCTTCCTTTTGAATTTTTCAGAGGAGTCCGACCCTTGGTTTCCCCGTCGGTTTTATGATCGGTGTCTATCTCTTTGGTCATCTCCGCGCATAGGCTTTTTAGCATCCGCCGCAACGGCCTCACTCCCGGAGCGATTTCAGACAATCTGGCCAAGCGCTGCAGGAATCCCCTGCTACTTCGTTACACTCAAGCGACATGTACTACGACTACACTGCCAAGGTACGGGAAGTCAACAGTTTTCTGGACAATCAGTTAAGCTACACTCATGAGATCGGTTCCGGTGCGGCGCTTTAGCCACTCAATAGGCGAAAGGTAGTTCAGACGTTTTTGTATCGGACGGAAGTTGTGAAATGCCTCAATATATGCAAATATGGCTTGGCGAGCGTCAGCATGGGTACGGAAGTGCCGCCAATGCACGGCCTCCTTTTTCAGGTTGGCAAAGAAGCTTTCCCTCCACCAGTTGTCGCCGGGTTTGCCGACCCGAGAAAAGCTCTGGAGAAGATTTTGCTTGGTAAGTAAGGACCGAACCACCTCGGCTGTATACTGCTTGACAGGCCTGTCTCCAAGCCTTTAGTTGTTTTGTATACAGACCGTTTCGACGGCAGTATGCACTCAGCTCCGCTTCGGTGGGTGCGCCCCCAGAGCAACCGTGCAACCAAAGAACCAAATGCTACCTCGATACCGACAATCGGTACATTCAACAACGATGACGACTCTTCGGTTTTATGCTACAGGAGTTTCAGGGGTATGACAACTATGCTAACGCATAGGGTGTGCAGGGTAAAGGCGGTTACATTCAAGACGTGCCTGTGTCCATTTTGGGAAAATAACCGTTCCCGCAGAGATCCTTTCCAAGGACGGTCCCTATTGTCTAAGCGTTCCGTCCGCAACGTTCTATTTACCGGTAACTGGTGAGAAAACGTAGGCGGATCGAACGAGGACTTATATCATTTGTGGCTGTCCAAGGTATAACCGGGGTAAGATTAGGTGGAAGAATAGTTACTAAGAACGACGGATCATGGAGGAGCCGAGCAATGTATAGTGACATTTTTAGAAGACTCGTCGAACACTCCCCAGAGGGATATGCCTACCATGAAATCATCACGGACTGCGAAGGTAATCCTATTGACTCTGTATGTCTCTATGCCAACCCTGCTTTTGAAAGAATGACAGGATTTCCAAAAGAGGATGTCATTGGCAAGAGGTTCACGGAGGTTCATCACCGATTTGCAGAGTTAAAGTCTAGCTGGATTGACATTTGCGGCAAAGTGGCACTGACAGGGAAAACAGCCCGTTTCGAGGAGTATTTTGAGGACACCAGTCGTTGGTATGCCATTTCCGCTTACAGTGACGAATCCGGATATTTTGCAGTGGTTTTTCTTGACATTACGCAGAGTAAGAATAGAGAAGAGGCTGTTTTGCAGAGTGAAGAGAGTTTTCGCATCACGCTAGACTCTATTGGGGATGCCGTGATTTGCGCAGACCATTCCGGTCGTGTAATCCGTATCAATCCTGAGGCCGAAAGGCTAACTGGGTGGGTGTTTGATGAAGCAAAGGGGAGACCAATGACTGAGGTCTTCAGAATCGTCAATGCACATACTCGAGAACCGGTTGCTGATCCTGTCAAAGAGGCTCTTGTTTCAGGGAAGACAGTAGGTATAGCTAACCACACCACGCTTATCGCAAAGGATGGGGCGGAGTACCAGATCGCTGACTCGGCTGCCCCTATCCGTGATGCTGGAGGAAATTCAACTGGAGCCGTGTTGGTATTTCGTGATGTCACCGAAGAATACCGGATGCAGGAAGCATTGCGCCAGAGTGAAGAGCGTTTTCAAACACTAATGACACTCGTACCTGACATGGTATCTATTCAAGACCCCGACATGAATATTGCCTATAGCAATTGGAATGGATTCGGTGCAGTTGCCGAAGAAAGCCGATTGGTAAACACCAAGTGCTATGAGACTTACCGGGGCTATGAAGATATTTGCCCTGACTGCCCGGCAGTTTCCGTGCTTGACTCAAAGAAACCCTTACAGATTGAAGTGGAACTGCCTAACGATAGGTGGGCGGATCTACGGGTAATACCCATGTTAGACGAAGATGGAAACATAGAGTTCTTTGTGAAGTGGGCGCGAGATATTACTGAAAGGAAGCAGATGGAGACGGAGCTAAGCGAAGCTAAGGAAAGGCTTCAGCTCATATCTGATAATATGCTTGATTTGGTTGCCGTTACTGATCTCCAAGGGAACTATAGATTTGCCGGAGCATCGCATAGGGTTCTAGGCTACGATGTCCGTACACTGATTGGTAAGAACGTCATGGATTTTGTGCATCCGGGTGATCTGCCGCAGGTTAAGGAGGCTTTCGAGGAGTTTCTAACCAATGAGAGAAACAGAGCACAAGTCACATACCGGTATCGTTGTGCTGACGGCTCCTATCTATGGCTCGAGACTCTTGGAAGCTTTCTCTTGGATGAAACAGGAGAGGTGTCTGAAATCCTCTTCAACACAAGGGACATTACCGATCGTAAGCAGGCTGAAGACGCTGCGAGGGAGAACGCTCATCGTTTCTACTCCCTATTCAATGCTATGTCTAGCGGCGCCGCGATTTACAAAGTGCTGAATGATGGGGCAAACGGGAAAGACTATATTGTTATGGATTTTAACCAATCTGCCCTTCAAATCGAAAATAAAGTGATAACTCAAGTTCAAGGAAAAAGCCTATATGATCTACGCCCAAACATAGACGAATATGGGTTGATCTCTCTATTTCAGCAAGTTTGGAAGACTGGTGAAGCCAATCATTTTCCGGTCAAGGCTTACATAGATG
>SLOG01000347.1 GCA_007132635.1 Limnochordia bacterium | reverse complement strand
TTATCTTCACCAGTGACAATGGCCCTGATAGCCGAGAAATCGATGAGCTGGCCGAGTACGGCCACAACAACACAGCGAATCTGCGAGGCATCAAGGCAGATATCTGGGATGGTGGGCATCGCGTCCCGTACATTGCCGCATGGCCGGGACGAATTCCTCCCGGGACGGTCAGCAAAGAGATTATCGAGCTAACAGACCTAATGGCCACCTGCGCAAGCATTGGTGAGATAGACCTCCCTGACGAAGCCGCTCCCGATAGCTATGACATTCTGCCAGCCCTGCTGGGCGAAAGCTCGCCTGCACCTATCCGCGAAGCAGCCATTCATCACTCTGTCGATGGTATGTTCTCCATTCGCCAAGGAAAGTGGAAATTGGTGGAAGGCTTAGGCTCTGGTGGATTCAGCGTGCCCCGGCGGATCGAGCCAACACCGGGAGGGCCGCAAGGACAGCTGTATAATCTAGAGGACGATCTCTACGAAACAAATAATCTGTATCAAGACTACCCGGGGATAGTCAGAGATCTTTCGCTCTTATTGGAGAGGTAGGTAGAGCAGGGGCACAGTCGGCCCCGCAAAGATGGGAGTGATCACAATGAGTAAGCAGCCCAATACGGATGCCATTGGGCAGAAAGAATAGACAGCGTGTTTCGTTGGACTAAGATGTCCAACGAAACACGCTGCTGAGAGACCGGGAATTCTCACTCTAGACGATCCGAGTATAAGCCTTGTTTGCTCAATATCTCAAATGGCGGCCCCGGCAGGATTCGAACCTGCGGCACCCGGTTTAGGAAACCGGTGCTCTATCCCCTGAGCTACGGGGCCGCTTCCACGTATACTTTACCACATGCCCCTTTCGAATTCAACACAGACCTTGCACGCCATGGTGGTTCCGGGATTTTGTCTGCTTGGTAGGTCTAATTCATCTGCAGCGCGACGGCTCCATGCATGTCTAACTGCTGTTCCATCGTTCCGGCGCTAACTAAGCCTTCCTCCATGGGACGCTCCTCAACGATGTCCATCTGGACAAAGACATGGCCCCGGTAGTCCCGGTGCTCCCTACTTCGCAGGATATAGATGGCCGCATAGACATCGCCTTGCTCATGGTCCAGCCGCGCCGCCGTGTAATAGTCCTCTTCCGGGCCGCGCAGGAGATGGCCACGATGCTCGGGCCCAGCGCCGTACTTGGTGGAATGCCACTTCTCATAGGGACCGACCTCCCGTTCGCCAGCAGCCGTAAACAGAATCGCAAAACCGCCGTCTTCCAGGGCCTGCCGATAACTGCGGGTCACTTCTAACGGTGACCTGCCCTGCGGTACGACGTAGGTGAGTTTCGTGACGGTTCCTTCTAGTAGTTTTCCTTCTGCGGGCTTCACCATATCCCGCCGGCCTGCCGCGGCGAGTGCAGGCAGTGGTTCATCGTCTTCCGGCAGGCTGTCCTCCACGATCCTCCCTGTGGGCAGCACATATTCATCAAAGGCCGCCTGTTCATGGGCATAGATAAACGACCCGGAGAACCGGGACAGCAAGGGATGGTCTGTTCTGCCTTCATAGTCTTCCTCATCCATAGGCTGGATGGCTGGCTGCTCGCGGCGGTAGTCAGGATTGGCTTCTGTCAGGCCCTCTTCCATGGAACCCGCTTCCACGATATCGAGCTGCACGCGGACACTCTCCGGGTGTTCGCGGCCGCCGCTGCTGTAAAGGGTATACAGAACCGCATAGACATCGCCCTCGGGGTGGTCCAGGCGTGCGGCGAGGAAAGCGTCCGTCTCCGGTTCTCGCATCTCATAGGCTCGGTGTTCTGGGCCCACACCATAGCGTGCTTCGTGCCAGCGTGCGTACGGGCCAATCTCCTGTTCGCCTTGGGCGCTAAAGAGTATGGCAAAACCGGCCTCTTCCAGCGTCTGCTCGTAGCTGGTGAAGACCTCGTGAACGGCGGCTTTATCTCCGATAGCGGAATGTTTTAAAGACGAAAAGATGCAGGAACCTATCTCTGTGTCACGAAATAGGCAGGCAGCAGCTATACATCACCGGCGGGGCGGCTTGCGCTGCCGCTCGCCCGCCGTACATGGGAGTGCCTAGGAATGCAGAGAGTACCGCTCAATTTTGACTGGACGTTCGCAGAAACCGCCGGTCGGTTCTTCACGCCGCCCTCTGATCAGGAAACAATCGATCTTCCTCACGACTACATCATCAACAAGACCCGTACGCCCGACAGCCCAGGAGGTGCGTCGACGGGCTTCTTCCCCAGCGGCCAAGGCACGTACACGAAACAACTGGACATTCCAGGCGATTGGCAGGACAAAACCGTCCTGCTGAACATCGACGGTGCGTACATGCACTCGGAGGTCTCCCTTAACGTTGACAAGCTGTACCATCACCCTTACGGCTACACGGCATACCAAGTGGACCTGACCCCGCACCTGCGCTGGAGCATGCCGAACACGCTCCAGATCTCGACCCAGTGCTTTCTTCCCTCCACCCGCTGGTATTCGGGGGGCGGCTTGTACCGAGAAGTGTCGCTGCTGATCGGTGGCCAGAGATACATACACCCTTGGGATGTGTTTGTAACGACACCACAGGTAAGCGAAGACGAAGCGACCGTGGAGGCCGCCATCGAAATCACGAACACTCGCCCTGCCTCGGCTGACGCCTCGCTGCATGTCTCGGTCTTGGACCCAACAGGCAGGACCGTCGCGGAGACCTCATGTGCCGTGCGCCTGCAGCCGTCCAAGAGTACCAAGTCGGCTGTCGAGCTGTCGGTAGCCACTCCTCAGCTCTGGGATTTAGATAACCCGCATCTGTACACCCTACACGCCGTTCTTTCGGTTGGCGACAGCGAACTGGATCGCAGCGAAACCGCCTTCGGAATCCGGGATATCGCCATAGATGCGCAAGACGGGTTCCGCCTCAATGGTCGTCCGCTGAAACTGCGAGGAGGCTGCATCCACCACGACAATTCGCTGCTGGGAGCCTGCGCCTTCCCGCGGGCGGAAGAACGCAAAATCCAACTCCTCAAGGAGTCTGGCTACAACGCCATCCGCTCGGCCCACAACCCACCGTCGTCTGCGCTTCTCGACGCCTGTGACCGCATCGGCATGTTGGTTCTCGACGAAACCTTTGACATGTGGCGCACCCAGAAGCGACCGCTCGACTACCACCTGTTCTTTGAGGAGTGGTGGCAGAGGGATACCCGGGCCATGGTACTGCGGGACCGTAACCATCCCTGCGTCTACGGGTGGTCCATCGGCAATGAGATTCCCGAACTCCTCGGCGTGTCCAATGGTGCGTACTGGACCCAGGTGCAGGCCGACTTTATCCGTTCACTGGACCCGACCCGCCCCGTCACGGCCGCCGCTAATCGTTTCACCGCGCCCGTCGCGGGTCAGACCCCGATCCGGCCGGATGTGAAAAAGTCTCTGCAGGGCGAGCATGACTTGGGACTGGCGCAGGACGGCAAGGACCCATGGGGCGCACAAACCCGCGCGGCTTGGGAGTCTTTGGACATCGCCGGCTACAACTATCTGTACCAACGTTACGCCATGGACAAGAAGAAGTTTCCTGACCGCATCATCCATGGCACCGAAACCCATCCCTTCTTCACATACGAAAGCTGGCAGGCGACTCTGGAAAACAACCACGTAATCGGCGATTTCATCTGGACAGCCTTCGATAACTTGGGCGAAGCGGGAGCCGGCCGGGTTATCAACGATCTGGACGAACCGATGGACGGCCTCGTCGGCCCCTATCCGTGGCTCAGCTGCTGGCAGGGGGACCACGACCTAAGCGGTGATCGCCGGCCGCAGTCTTATTTCCGCCAAGTCATGTGGGGTCTGGAACCAGGCGTGCGCCTGTTCACAGCCCATCCCTCCCGTACTGGCCAACCTTTCTACGGCATGGGGTGGCACTGGGAGGATATCCAACCGGATTGGACCTTTGCGGCGGAGTACGTGGGCCAACCTGTCAAGGTGCAGGCTTATGCCGACTGCGATGCCGTCGAGTTCATCCTCAACGGCCGCAGCTTGGGCTATGCCCCCATTGAGCGATTCACCGCTGTGATGGAGATGCCATACGAACCTGGTGTACTCAGTGCTAAAGCCTGGAAAGACGGCGAGCCCGCGGCACACGCTGAACTGCACACAGCGGGGCCCGCAGCCGCCATCCGACTGACTCCGGACCGCAGCGAGCTAACGGCGGACGGTATGGATTTAGCGTTTATCACAGCCGAGCTCGTGGATGCAGAAGGCATTCGGGTCTTCTACCCACCTCAGGAGATAGCGGTCCAGGTCGAGGGTGCGGGCACGTTAGCTGGGTTAGGGTCCGGTAACCCGAAAACAAAGGAAAACTACGGCACAGGCCGCCGCATGACCTTCAATGGCCGTGTCCTCATCTGCGTGCGAGCAGGCCGGTCCTCTGGTGCCATTCACGTAGAAGCTGCAGCAGCAGGGTTACCCGAAGCCGCAGCCGCCCTCCGCTGCTCCTGAAACAGCAAATTCCCACAGCGGGCGAAAAAGTATCGTTCGTGTTTGGAGGGATTTTCGCAAGCCCGTAGAATACTAGAGTTATTGTGCTATTGAAAGAACTGGCTCAGTTGTCACAAGTGTGCTAACCGTGTCTGGGATGCATGAGTTGCAAAGGGGGTGAGCCGCAGGACGGGTTTTGGGGTTATGTATACTAAATACTCATTCAGGAGGTTTTTGTTTTGAAAAGACACATATTGTTCCTTGCTGCGCTTCTCGTCATTCTGGTGATGGCATCCTCCGTGAGTGCCGCCAACTGGAAGATTGGCATCCTTACCGGTACGGTCACACAGAATGAAGAAGAGTTCCGGATGGCCGAACAGATGCAGGAAGAGTTTGGTGCTGACCACATAATGATCGCTACCTATCCAGACCGCTTTATGCAAGAGCAGGAAACGACTATCAGCAACATGCTGGAAATGGCTGCCGATCCGGATGTTAAAGCCATCATCATGGTGCAGGCCGTTCCTGGCGCCGTCGCTGCTGTAGACCGAGTGCGTGAGTTCCGCGATGATATCCTTATCATCTTGGGAGCTCCGCAAGAAGATCCCGACATCATCGCCACCAAGGGCGACATCGTGCTGAACACGGACGACCTCGGCCGTGGTGCTCAGATCGCTGAACACGCTCACAGCATGGGTGCCGAAGTGATCGTCCACTACTCGTTCCCCCGCCACATGTCCGTCGAGATGCTGGCCGAACGCCGCCGTCTCATGAAAGATCGCGCCGAAGAATTGGGTATCTTGTTTGTCGATGAAGACGCTCCCGACCCGACAAGTGATGCCGGTATCGCTGGAACGCAGATGTTCATCAGCGAAGACGTACCCCGCAAAATCGCTCAGCACGGGCCAAACACGGCAGTATTCGGTACCAACTGCGCAATGATGGAACCATTAATTGCTCAGTCAGTACAGCACGGAGGTATCTTCCCGGTCCAGTGCTGCCCCAGCCCGTACCACGCTCTGCCAGCGGCCCTGGGTATCGAAGTGCCCGATGACAAAAAAGGCAACGTACCGTGGATGCTGGAAGCCATCAACGAGAAGGTCATTGAGTTAGGTGCTGCTGGCCGCGTCGCCACCTGGCCGGTTCCCGTTAACATGATGTTCATCCAAGCCAGCACGTATTATGCTGTCGATTGGATCAACGGCGACATCACCGATCGCAACGACAAAGCCAGCCTCGTCGCGATCATGGAAGAGATCGCTGGTGGTGCAGTGGGACTCACAGAGTACCTTGCAACCGACAACTACTACCTCTACCTGTCCGACCACATCATCTTCCAATAAGCCCTTTCGTAGTGCGGCAGGACTGCTCTTTAGGGCAGTCCTGCCCCTTATCATGTTCGGAAAGCAGGTGATGCAGGTGGCTCCAAACACTGTTCTCCGTATGGAGCATATCGGCAAGAGCTACTACGGTACGCAGGTGCTTAAGGACATCAACATAGCTGTCAAACCTGGTGAGATCCATGGGATCGTCGGGGAAAACGGCGCCGGAAAATCGACCTTGATGAACATACTGTTCGGTATGAGTGTGATCCACTCCACCGGTGGTTACGAAGGCAGTCTGTACATCGACGGTACATCGGCCTCGATCACCAGCCCGCAAGACGCCATGGCATTGGGCATCGGAATGGTCCACCAAGAGTTCATGCTGCTGCCAAACTATACGCTTACCGAAAACATAAAGCTGAACCGCGAAGTTCTGAAACCAAATCCGATCAGCCGTGTATTCGGGGACAACCTGAAATCTCTCGATTTTGCCACCATGAACAGGGATGCTCGCAGCGCTCTCGACCGACTGCATATTAATATTGAGGAGTATGCTCAGGTGGCTGGTCTGCCAGTCGGTTACATGCAGTTCACAGAGATCGCTCGCGAGTTGGACAAGAAGAACCTTAAAGTCCTGGTATTTGACGAACCGACGGCGGTCCTAGCCGAATCAGAAGCAGACCATCTCCTGAATGCCATGAAGGAGATTGCAGCCTCTGGGATTGCCATTTTGTTTATCACCCACCGTTTGGGCGAGATCGTTGAGATCTGCGACCACATCACGGTACTGCGGGACGGCACCCACGTAGTGACGAAACCGAAAACAGAAACAGATGTATTCGAACTGGCCGAGCTGATGGTGGGCTCCCAGATGGAAGCTGCTGATCAGAGTTCTAGAGACACCTCCCAACGAGCCAAATTGCTGGAAATGCGCAACTTGGTGGTGCATATGCCGGGCGAACGGGTGCGTGGTGTCGATTTGGATGTCTATGACGGTGAAATCCTGGGTCTCGGTGGTCTTGCCGGGCAAGGAAAGATCGGCATAGCCAACGGCTTGATGGGTCTTTTCCCGACCACAGGAGATGCCCTTTTCAATGGCACACCCATAGCACTCAACAACCCCAAGGCGTCCATGGCCCAAGGGTTCGCGTACGTATCCGAGGATCGCCGCGGCGTTGGCCTTCTTTTGGATTCGTCCATTGAGCTGAACATCGCCTTCAGCGCTGTGCAAAACCAAGAGCAGTTCATCCGCCGTTGGGGACCCTTCACGCAGCTAGACAGCGGCAGCATACGCAATCATGCCCTGCAGTACATTAAGGATCTGGACATTCGCTGCACAGGGCCAACGCAGTTGGTGCGGCGTTTAAGCGGAGGCAATCAGCAGAAGGTTTGTATCGCCCGCGCCCTCACAATGAACCCCAAAGTGCTGTTGGTCTCCGAGCCTACCCGCGGCATTGACGTAGGTGCCAAACGGATTGTCTTGGATGCATTGCGGCGGCTCAACCAAGAACTGGGCATGACGATCATCATGACCTCCAGTGAACTCGGCGAGCTGCGCAGCATCTGCGACCGCATTGCCATCGTCACGGACGGCCGGATCGCCGGTATACTGAAACCCAATGACTCCGATGTGAACTTTGGTCTGCTTATGTCGGGTCAGCAAGCGAGCAAGGGGGCGTAATTCATGAACAGTACACTGAAGGATTTCATCGGCAGCATGGGTATCGCCAGACTCATCATTTTCGCCTTCTTCGTTTTTCTCTGCGCTGCTGCCGTTTTTCTACGCTTGGACTTAGCCGAACTGCTGACCTCCAGCCTGGCTCGCATCGGCATGTGGGGTGTCTTAGTCTTAGCCATGCTGCCGGCCATTGTATCCGGTACCGGACCGAATTTCGGTGTTTCCCTTGGCATCCTGTGCGGCCTCGTGGGCGGTCTTACCTCTCTCGAAATCGCGTATCGTCTGCAGGAATCTGTGGTAATGGGACCTGGCTTTCTGTTTTCCCTAGCGATACTCATCGCCCTTCCTTTTGCCGTGCTGGCGGGGTTTGGCTACGGCTGGCTGCTCAATCGCGTCAAAGGCTCCGAGATGATGATCGCCACCTACGTCGGGTTTTCCGTTGTTTCCATCATGAAACTGGCCTGGCTATTCCTTCCTTACAGCAGTCCCGAGATGGCGTGGCCGATTGGGCGCGGAGTTCGGGTGCAGATCTCGCTGGCAAACCGAGGGATCACGCGCATTCTCAATGACTTCCTATCCTTTCGTATTGGCGATGTCATCGTGCCGACAGGACTACTCCTGTTCTTTGCCCTGTGCTGTTTCTTAATGTACCTTTTCCTGCGGAGCAAATCCGGTGCGGCCATGTATGCTGCGGGGGACAACCCGCGGTTCGCGGAAGCTGCCGGGGTCAACGTTAATGCCCAGCGCATCTTCGGCACCATTCTCTCCACCTTCCTCGGTGCTGTAGGCATTTTGGTGTATGCACAGAGTTATGGTTTCATGCAGCTCTACGAAGGGCCTATGTTCATGCCCTTTGTGGCCGTTGCCGCGGTACTCATTGGCGGTGCTTCCGTGAAAAAAGCGACCATAACGCACGTCGTGATTGGCACTGCTCTCTTCTTGGGAATTCAGGTCATCGCCGTACCCGTGGCTAATGCATTTACAGCTGATTGGTCAAGCATGGGAGAAATCAGCCGTAAGATCATCCAAAATGGTGTCATACTCTATGCACTCACCCAGGCAGGAGGAGATTAAATGAGCACAAAACCAACTCCCAGTGCCGCACCGGTGCCTCGAGACTTCTCGGCGCGAAGCAAGGAGTTTTTCGTCAAGCACATGGTGACGATCATGTTTCTGGTCCTTAGTGTCCTTGGCTTCATACTTTCCGGGATGAGTCCGTTTCTCTTTCTGATGGACATCGTCGCCCGCGTTTCACGAAATGCTTTTCTCGTCTTGTCTCTGGTTATCCCGGTTATGGCAGGAATGGGGCTGAATTTCTCCATCGTCTTGGGCGCCATGGCCGGTCAGGCATCACTGATTTTCGTCACCCACTGGGGTGTGCAGGGGTTGCCCGGCATTCTCCTCTGCATGGCGCTCGTCACGCCACTTGCCATGTTCCTAGGGTTTCTTACGGGGAATCTGTTTAACAAGACCAAGGGGCAGGAGATGATTGCGGGCTTGATTCTCGGGTTCTTTGCCCAGGGAATCTACGAGCTTATCTTTCTCCAATTGGTGGGTGGGTTGATCCCCATGGCCAACACCACCCTTGTTATGAGCAGCGGGATCGGCATTCGTACGACCGTAGATTTGACGAATGGATTGAAGTACGGGTTGGACTGGCCCGGCCAGTTCTGGGGCAATGACCTGCTACTGCGTCCGACGCTGCCTTGGACGGTATTGGGAATCGCCGCTGCAGTCGTGGTCGCTTTCTTGCTCTACCGGTTTGTGCTGAAAGGAAAGATTCCCTCGATCTCCCATCTGGTGGGCGGGGCTGCGTGCCTCGGCATTGCGAGCTGGTGGAGTATCATTCAGATTCAAACCAGCAGTCAGATCAACTGGATTCGCGTGCCACTGCTGACATGGTTCGTCATCGCCGCTTTGTGTGGCTTCATCTTGTTCTTTAGCCGCACCAAACTGGGACAGGATATGCGCAGTGTCGGGCAGGATCGGCATGTAGCTGCGGTCGCGGGGATTCAAGTGAACCGCGTCCGGATCATCGCCATCATGATGTCGATGGTCATGGCGGCCTGGGGACATATCATCTTTCTGCAGAACATGGGCGCTTTCAGTACATACGGCAGTCACGAGCAGATCGGCCTTTATTCTGTAGCGGCTCTGCTAATTGGCGGTGCAACCGTAGCGAAGGCGACGATTGGCCAAGCATTGCTGGGTGTATTCTTGTTCCATACACTGTTTGTAGTGTCCCCGGCAGCTGGCCGGCAAGTCTTCGGCGATGCCCAAATCGGTGAATATTTTCGAGTGTTCGTCGCTTACGGCGTTATTGGTGTCACGCTCGCCATGCATGCCTGGAAGCTGCTGATTCAAAACCGAGCCAAACAGCAATTGTAAGTCGTTGTTGATTTCCTCAAAAAGGATCCCTTCCTGGTGAAGGGATCCTTTTAATGGTATAATAGAACCAATCAACAACTACTATGACGAAAGAGGGCTACAATGAGCAATCGTTTCAGCAGTATGGGCATCGAGCCCGACATCCAAAAAGCACTGGTTGACATGGGGTTTTCCGAACCAACGGAGGTTCAAACGCGAGCGATACCTCATGTCTTGGGCAAAAAGGACGTCATCGTCCGCTCAAAGACGGGCAGCGGCAAAACAGCAGTTTTCGGTATTCCGATGCTGCAGCTGACGGATCCCGAAAGACCGGGTCCACAAGCCTTAGTGTTGACGCCTACTCGCGAACTGGCCGTACAGGTGGATAAAGATATCCAAGCCATGGCCAGCCATCTGCCCCACAAAACAGCTGTCGTGTATGGACAGCACAGCATGAATGCAGAAGTGCAGGCGCTAAAACGCAACCCCATGCTGGTCACGGGCACGCCGGGGCGAGTCTATGACCACATCTCCCAAAAGAACCTTGATACGAAACACATCCGATTTTTAGTCTTGGATGAAGCGGACCGCATGCTGGATATGGGTTTTATCGATCAGGTGGTCCGCATCGTCAAACGGCTCCCCCGGGACAGAGTTACCCTATTGTTTTCGGCTACCATTCCCCACGAAATCCACGCTATCTGCAGCCGCTACATGAAAGACCCGATGATCATCGAAATCGAGTCCGAGACGATGACTGTAGATGCCATCGAACAACTGTACTACCGGACAACCAGCCGAGAGAAATCGTCCCATCTCGAGCGAGTGCTGCAGGCTGAACAGCCCGGCAGCTGCCTTGTCTTCTGCAACATGAAGCACACGGTGGACAAAGTCCAGCGTTTTCTTACGAAACGCGGCTATCGAGCGAAGTCGCTGCACGGCGACATTCCGCAGGGGCAGCGCATGCAGACAATTGAGGCATTCAAGCGAAATGACTGCTCCGTCTTGGTGGCCACCGACGTTGCGGCCCGGGGCATCCACGTAGACAACCTATCACTGGTGGTCAATTACGATGTGCCGCAGGAAAAAGACAGCTACATCCACCGCATAGGCCGCACCGGGCGGACAGGCCACACGGGCCGTGCCATTTCGCTTGTGACCAGCGAAGATATCATGAGCCTGTACGAAATCGAAGAACACACCGGTGCGATGATCGAGGAGCGCGAGCTTCCGAAACCGCAGCCGAAACCACGGTCTCAACCAGCTGAGTCGACACAGCGAAAGCCGGCCTCAGCCAAACCAAAGCCTAGACCCAAGCCTAAGCGCAGATCAGACCCCAAACCGAATGGGGCTGCACGCCAGGAAAAACCGCCGGAGAAGCCGCCGGCCCCCGCAGCCACGCAAGCCTCCAGTCAACCGGAGGCCGAGCGGCCTCCACTTTTCCGGCGGGTGCTAGAGATCCTTTTGGGCCGTTAACCATGGACCTGCTGCAAAAACTGCAGCAGGCGCTCCCGGTGCTCGGGATCGCTGAAAAGAGTAATGATGGCATCGTGGCCTGCCGCGGGAAGCAGCCACAGTTCGGCAGCAGGTGCGGCTGCATAGAGCATCTGCGCCTGACGCACATCGATCTGCTCATCAGCACTTCCGTGGACCAAGAGCAAAGGTGTTTCTGAGAGTTGCGTAACGCTGATCAAAGGTGCGGCAGCCGTCGGCCTAGCCCCGTAGCGTCGCCACAGATTAATGCGAACGCCCCACCGATAGAGATACGTGATGGGTTCGGGGACCTCTTGCTGCCGCAGAGCATCCACAAAGGTTTCTTCAAACGAAGCGAACCCGCTTATGCTGACCACGCCTGCCACATCGGGTCGTTGCGCCGCGGTGCTTATCGCCGCGGCCCCACCCATAGAATAGCCGATTAGGCTGACCGTAAGCTCACCGTAAGTCGGTTGTTCAGCGATCCA
The DNA here is from genome assembly GCA_007132635.1 of Limnochordia bacterium. Taxonomy (GTDB): domain Bacteria; phylum Bacillota; class Limnochordia; order Darwinibacteriales; family SLO01; genus SLOG01. The sequence continues at coordinate 6,692 of SLOG01000347.1, read as the reverse complement.
ATCCAACAGCACCTTAATGTCCTGCGGTTCGGTGTAGGCCATCCCGATTTCGCTTCCGCCGCTTTGGCCATGGGCTCGCATATCGAGGCAGAACACCGTATAGCCCGCTTCCCACAGAGGAAAGGCGAACCGCACCATGGATGCGGCATCCATCCCATGCAGGCCGTGCAGAAACACGATGACGCCTTCCGGTTCTTCAGCAGACAGCATCCACGCATGGAGATCGATGCCGTTATGTCTCCCCAGGTCCAGCGCTTCGACAACAGCCGCCTCGGCTTCCGACCAAGCCACGTCCGGCTCCACCCGCACCTCTGCCATCTCCCGCAGAATCTGCCCGCTATGCCACACAACCAATACCATCGAAGCCACGACAACAAGCCCAACCGCAGCTAACACAATCTTTCCGATTGTTTTCCCCATTACGAATCTCCTTTGCCAGGAATTCCCTTCATTCATCGGGAATGTGTAGACGAACCATCAATCGAGGTGAGCCACTTGCGCATACTAATTGGAAGCTTCTCCCATGAATCCAACACATTCAACCCTGAGAGGACCAAGCTGGAAGACTTCGACGCAGCCTACGGCCAGGATATGGAGGTGTTGATGACTCAAGGCGGTCGCTCCGCCCTCAACGGTATTGCTGGTGTCCTGCAGAAGCACGGTGTCGAATTCGTGTTCTCAGCTGCAGCCCGCGCCACACCTGGAGGCCCTGTCGCCCGCGCCGCCTATGACTCCATCAAAAACCGCATCCTGGAGGCCGCTTCGGGACCGCTCGATGGTATTTGCCTGCACTTACACGGTTCGATGACGGTCGAAGACCTAGACGATGCAGAGGGCGATCTGCTAGCTGCTCTGCACGCGGCCGCCGGACCAAATGTACCCATTGTCTGTTCCCTAGACATGCACGCCATGGTATCGGCAGCCATGCTGCGCAGTGCCCAAGCGTTCGTCGGCTATCGCACGGCTCCCCACATCGATGCCTATGAAACCGGACGCCGCGCCGCCGACCTGCTCCTTCGGTCACTCCAAGAAAGCTTTTCCTTAACAACAGCCGCTGTAGCCCTGCCGCTGCTCGTGTCCGGCGAACAATCGGAGACCAGCAAAGCGCCGATGAAACAGCTGATCCCCCTCTTGATCCAAACCGACAGACAGCCGAGCATCCTCGCCAGCTCCTATTTCATGGGTTTCCCGTGGGCGGACGTATCCATCAGCGCAGCCAGTGCCCTCGTCGTCACCCGGGATGACAGGGATTTGGCCGAAAGAACCGCTCAAGGACTTGCCCATGTGTTTTGGCAGCATCTGGAGCAGTTTCAGTTCACCACTGCCGCCTATCCGTTTCCGGAAGCCCTCCGTCAGGCACAGGCCGTTGGGTCTGGCCCGGTCTGCATTGCTGACTGCGGCGACAACCCCGGGGCCGGCGGCAGCCAAAACACCGTCGCTCCCCTAGAGCATCTGCTAGCCGAAGGAACAACCGACGTGCTTTTCGGCGCCATAGCTGACCCGCAGGCTCTGGCAGTCTGTGAGCAGGCAGGCCGCGGCAGCGATATTCAAGTGGAATTGGGGCGCACCAGCATCGCCGAAAACAGTCCTGGCCTCAAGGCTTCCGGCCGGGTCACTCATCTGGGCGAGCTAGGCAGAACCCGGGCCGCCGTCCTGCGAGTGCAGGGAGTCGACATCGTCATCAGCCAACGGCGGACCATGATGCTGGATCCGCAAGACCTGGTGCAGTTAGGGCTGGATCCCGCAAGCTATCGGATCCTTGTCCTCAAGAGCGGCTACTTGGACCCGAAATACGAAGCCATTGCCGCCGCCGGGATGCTGGCGCTGACACCCGGATATACGAACCAGCGGTTCAGCGAGCTGCATTACGAACGGATACTGCGGCCCATGTACCCGCTGGATCAAGACTTCGTCTACCGACCCAGCGACTACCTCATCCGTTAGCGGAAGTACACCATGGACATGTACTCGAGCAGCATGCGCTGTGCCGTGAAAAACGATCCGTTAAGGGCGATGGCGTTTATCATAACATCCAGAAAGCCATCGTAGTTCTCGTAGTACAGCGGCAGGACAACTTCATCGAGCTTTTCATAGAGGGAGTCGGCATCCTGCTCCGCGGGAACGTCCGGATTCTCTATCTGGTCATAGCGCCGGCCGATGGCCCAACCGGTTTCGTTTTCAATGCAGCCCTCCAGCCACCAGCCGTCCAAGACACTGAGACTTGGAACCCCGTTGAGTGCTGCCTTCATGCCGCTGGTACCGCTCGCCTCGTTAGGCGGCAGCGGCGTATTCAGCCACACATCCACTCCGGATGTGATGAGGCCGCCCAGTTCCCAAGCGTAATCCGGCAGATAAACAAGCTGGATCTGATCTGACAGCTTCTTAGCCGACTGGATCACGCGCTGAATGTATTCCTTCCCTTGTTGGTCGTTGGGATGCGCCTTGCCTGCATAGATAATCTGCATGGGCCCATGACGCTCCGCCAAGGCGTTTAACCGCTGGACGTCCCGCATCAGCAGGTCGGCACGCTTGTACGGTGTGGCCCGGCGGGCAAATCCAAGGGTAAAGGTATCGACGTCGAAATCGGCCTTGGCTGTCTTGTTCACGTAGTCCATCAGCGCCTGCTTTGACTGCTGGTGCGCTTCCCGCACCGCGTCGCACGGAATCCGCAGCGCGTAACGCAGACTGAAGTTATCCTTGCGCCACTCCGGGACATGCTTGTCAAACAACTTCGCGAACGGTTCTGCTGTCCACGTGGCCACATGCACTCCGTTGGTGATAGAGTCAATCTCATAATTCGGAAACATCTCGCGGGAAATCTCACCGTGGCGTTTGGCCACTCCGTTGACTCGATCGCTTAAGTTCAGCGCCAAATAGGTCATGTTCAGCTCGTTATCACAGCAGAAGACATCCTGCATATCCCGCAATTCTTTGCGCTGCAGCGCCCGCATGGCCATATCTAGGGGAAACCTGTCATGACCAGCTGCTACCGGCGTGTGCGTCGTAAACACACACTTCTGGCGAATGGCCTCTACATCTTCTCGCGAAAACTGCTTGCGGCCGGCGTTTTCAGCTGCTTCATCCAGCAGTTCTAAGGTTAGGAAAGCTGAATGCCCTTCGTTCATGTGAAAGCGGCTGATGTCCGTATAACCCAAAGCCCGCAGTATTTTTACACCGCCGATCCCCAAGACCATTTCCTGGCAGAGCCGGTAGTACCTGTCCCCGCCATACAAGTAGTCCGTCAGCGTGCGGTCGTATTCGCTATTGGCATCCAGCCTCGTATCCAGCATGTACACCGGTACAGCGTGTCCATTAAGCCCTTCTACGCTGCGGCGCCACACGGCTATCGTCACCGTGCGCCCCTCGATGGTAATCGCAACAGTCTCAGGAAGCTTCTCAGCGTACTTGGCCGGTTCCCAATCATCCGGCTGCTCCTGCTGCCACCCGTTTTCGTCAATACTCTGGCGGAAGTAGCCTCGACGGTGGAGCAGCGTAACCCCGATGCCGGATAGCTCATAGTCGGCGAACCCTCGTACGGTATCACCGGCCAAGACGCCAAGACCGCCGCTATATGTCTTCATTCCCACTGCCAATGCCATTTCCATGGAGAAATAGGCCACTCGTGCCTGCATACAGTGAAACCTCCTTGGTAAAATCGGTATTGTCCTTCTTGATCTACTTATGGATGGGGCAGAAAATTCCTACCAAGTCCGTTACTGAACGAAAGGAGCAGCGCTAATGTTTACCCTTCATGAACCCGAGCGGCACCGTGTACCCATCAAAGTTTGGCTGGACGACGAGTCCCAATTGGATTCTGTGTGTCGTCAGCAGGCAGACAATCTGGCTTCGCTTCCGTTTGCCTTTCGCCAGATCGCGCTGATGCCGGATACCCATGCTGGTTTCGGCATGCCCATTGGCGGCGTGTTAGCGACTGCCGACGTACTCGTTCCCAACGCCGTGGGGGTGGACATTGGCTGCGGGGTAGCCTTTCTGCAGACGGACGTGCCTGCGGCACTCCTCCAGGAGGTGCAGACATCGCACGGGTCTTTAGCCCGCTCTCTCGCCCAGCGTATCCTTAAAGAGATTCCTACGGGATTCCAACACCATAAGGAACGCCAGCCCTGCCGCGCCCTAGACAGAGCGGCAAGCCGACTGCATCCGGACGGCAATCTCCCGGATTTGGAGGAAGGCTACTACCAAATCGGCACCTTAGGCGGAGGCAACCATTTCATTGAACTGCAGGAAGACGACGCGGGGCGATTGGCCTTGATGGTGCACTCCGGCTCGCGCAACTTCGGCTACAAGACGGCCCGATTCTTCAACGATCGGGCCAAGGCACTGCGCACTGTCCAACGACATAACGTACCACCTACGTTCGATTTAGCCGCCTTGGATGCCGACAGCGCCGATGGGCGCGCCTACCGGGATTGGCTCCAGCTCTGCCTCGACTTCGCCCAGGAGAACCGGGCTGTCATGCTTGAGCGTATCCGCCGCATTGTGTTCGAAGGCCTACAGCGCCACGCGCAGGTCCACCCGGAAGTGCTGCTTCAGGCCGAAGCCCACCATAACTATGCGGCCTTAGAGGAGCACTTCGGACAACCTGTCTGGGTCCACCGCAAGGGAGCTATCGCGGCCAAGCAAGGCCAGCGCGGCATCATTCCTGGTGCCATGGGCTCATACTCCTATGTAACGGAGGGTAAAGGGCACCCGGATTCTTTCGAATCATCGAGCCACGGCGCCGGACGCACCATGGGCCGGCGGGAGGCGCTGCGCCGTTTTTCCCGCGAAGAGGTGCTGCAGGACCTAGATGCCCGGGGTGTGATCCTCGGGAAAAAGAAACAAGGCGACACCGCAGAAGAGTATCGCCTTGCGTACAAAGACATCAACGCAGTCATGGCCATGCAAGAGGACTTGGCCCAGCCTATCCTGCGGCTGCAGACGAAGGTGGTTATCAAGGGCTGAGGCTATGCTAGAAGGAAGTCGATTTTCCCGTCTGTAGAAAAGCGGAGGAAATTAACGCCTTCCTAGCGAGCGACCACAGTAAAGGGATGGCGGCTATGCACAGTGTAGCCTCCGCTCGACCAGTTGAAGTACACGCGCACTTCGTAGCTTCCTGGCGACAGTTTCGCAAATGTGTGTGTGCCTCGAGTCTCGCCCTGCGTGTAAGCCCAGCGTCCATATTGATTGTCGGGGCGAGAAGCCGCGGTCAGCGCGATCCAATCCGTGCGGTTTCCGGGAAGGCCGGCAAAATACACGACAATCTCTTCATCATCATAGTACTGGGACCGCTCGGTCCACGCCAGATAGCCGCGGGCCCGCATGGCCGCCTCATCCCGCTCATCACCGATTCGTCCGTAAAGCTTGTCCCGAACGACTCCGAAACTTGTCCGCAGCTCGTCAAGGTCCCTCAGGAGTTCTAATTGGGCCGCTCGGTCAAGTTCTGCCTTTTCGAGAATGGCGGCAAAGTCGTCAATCAGCACGTCCAATTCTGCTAGCGCGTCCTCATGCACGTGCCCGGAAGCGGCCGTGACGCCGCTCAAGAGGGCCAGAATCCCCACCATCACAATAAAACGCAGCGAACAACGGTACAGCATCTGCCTCACTCCCCATCATTAATTTGTACTGAGTACTCCTCACGCAGAACTCGTCGCTCTTCTTCTGTCAGCTCCCAGTAGTCCACACCGATGTCCGCCAGCATTTCGACCAAGTCAGCTTCGGTAACCGCCCCCTCTTCGACAGCCGGTCCCGGATCCTCCTCGGCCGGACCGCTCAGGCCCAACAGCCAGGGAAGGAGGGCCTCCACTACCCCGCCCAAATCGAGCTCGCCGTTTTTAGTATCCGCCTCTGCCGAAGGCAGCGACGGTGTAGCCGGTGCAGACGGTGTCGTGGGCGGACTCGGCTCGGCCAATGCCGCTTCGGCCGCTCGCTTCGCTTCCACATACTGCTCAAGATTGGCCAAGACGGACTCCAAGTCAGCCAGAAAATCCGGATGTGCGGCACGGCTTGCTCGTGCCTGATCGAGAATCTCGGCAAAATACTCCAATTCTGCCTCCAAACGGTCGAGAGTCCCTGCCAACGCCCCTCCGGCCGCTGCCAGGAAAACAAACACCACTAGGCTGAGCGCACACAACTTGTACCTTACCATCAAAGAAACCTCCCATCATCGTGTGTCAACGTTCACGGGCAATCGCTTCCACAAACCTAGTATACACCAAATCACTGCCCCACGGCACGGGCTGCACGGCGATATTCCTTCGGCGACAGATTGGTCTGACGGCGGAAGACCGAGTTGAAGTGAGGAATGGTGCCGAAACCGGCGATCTGCGACACTTCACCGATTTTGTGCTGCGTCTCGCGCAGGAGCCGCTGCGCTTCGCGTACCCGTATGGTCGTTAAGTATTCGATGACGGTGAAGCCGATTTCCTTCTTAAATGTCCGACTAAGGTAGTACGGACTGATATAAAAATGGTCCGCCAGAGACTGAAGCGATATGGTCTCGGTGTAGTGTGTGTAGATGTAGCTGATGATCTTCTTGGTACGGCTGTCAATACAATGCCTTTCAATGGGAAATCCCGTCGCGTGGGCCGAGGCATAGCGGCTCAAGAGCACCAACAACTGTACCAACAGCGAACGCAGATATGGATAGTAGTTAGGCTGCATCAATTTGGCTTCTGCACATAGTGTCTGCAGCA
>SLOG01000385.1 GCA_007132635.1 Limnochordia bacterium | reverse complement strand
GCGGTCGATCAGCCAGTTCATAGCCTGGCGTATCGCGGGAACTGCGAAGGGGTTCAGTTTGCCTGTTTCCGGGAACACGGGACCGGCCGGGTTGAAGGTCAATTCGGAATACGATCCGAAGGACCTCTCAAACTCCAGGCCTGGATTGTCCATGACTCGCTGAAACAGTTCTGCATCGCTGATGGCGCTGGCGTAGATATCCAGCTCACCAACAGCTAGCCGGGTTATGGCCGCTGATTGCGACGGTTCTTCCACGAAGATAATCTCGTCGATCCAAGCACCCATGTGCTCCTCCTCGGCCAAAACCGCCGGACTAAGCAGAAGGCAGATGGAAAGGACGGCAATCGACAACAGTAGTTTGAAACGTTTACCGTGCATTCTCATACATGACACCACCTTGAGTTTTTTTGGAACATTCACAGGCTTAGAAGGCAGCAGACCGAACGGATGGTGCGAATCGCCTCACCTCCCTGGCATCTAAACGCGAAACTCGGCAACTGTTACAGAAAAAGCCGTGTTAAATCGTAGTATTCGCTGAAATACTTTGAAATCCTTCATGCTTTGAGATGATCGAGAGGATCAGAAGTGGTTTTGTACTTATGTGTACAGGTGTACAGAAAAGAGAGGAGTTGATGGGGATTGTCTTGGCCGATCATTCTTGTTGTTAGTCTTGTGCTAGTCAACTGCATGCTAACGGTTCTGTTGTTTCTGCAAAACCACCGAGAAAAGCAGAGCCCTGTGTCCCAGCGTTTGGAGGGTTTGGAAAGGGCTATGCGCGCCGAATTCTCGACGAGCCGTCAAGAGGCTGGTCAAGCGGCGAAGAGTCATCGTGATGAACTAGCTGTTTCGCTGGAGCGGATTCGCCAGTCCAATGATCAGCAGATGGCTGCTCTGCGGGATACGGTCCAGCGGTCGCTGCGGGAACTGCAGGAAGATAACAACCGCAAACTTGAGCAGATGCGGGCGACAGTCGACGAGAAACTGCAGACGACTTTGGAGAGACGTCTGGGGGATTCGTTCAAGCTGGTGAGTGAGAGATTGGAGCTTGTACATCAGGGATTGGGGGAAATGCAGAATTTGGCTTCCGGAGTGGGGGATTTGAAGCGAGTCTTGTCCAATGTGAAAACGAGAGGCATTCTGGGGGAAATCCAGTTGGAGAGTATTCTTGAACAGCTCTTGGCTCCAGAACAGTATGACAAAAACGTTGCTACCAAGCGCGGCGGCCGCGAACAGGTCGAGTTTGCCGTCAAACTGCCTGGCAGAGACAGCCAAGACGGGCCCGTGTACCTGCCCATTGATGCGAAGTTTCCTCTGGATATGTACCACGCGTTGGTGGATGCCTATGAGCAGGGGCATGCTGCAAACATTGAGACGGCAGCCAAAGCGCTGGATGGAGCCATTCGGCGCAGTGCTCGAGATATACGCGGCAAGTACCTGGATCCACCGCACACGACTGATTTTGCCATCATGTTTCTTCCTGTGGAAGGTCTCTATGCAGAAGTTGTGCGGCGGCCGCAGCTGCTTGAACAGCTGCAGCGCGACTTCAAGGTAAATGTAGCCGGGCCCACAACCTTAGCAGCGCTGCTCAACAGCCTGCAGTTGGGTTTTCGCACGTTGGCTATTGAACAGCGCTCCAGTGAAGTTTGGCAGGTATTGGGCGCAGTGAAGACCGAGTTCGAAAAATTCGGTGGGGTGTTGGGTAAGACCCAAGAACGACTGAACCAGGCTAGCAACGAGTTAGATACACTGATCGGCGTCCGGACTCGTCAAATTCAGCGGAAGCTGCAGACAGTTCAAGAACTGACTAACGAAAACCCGGAATCTTATCTGGATGAAGATTAGGGAGGCGCTGGTCAAACTAGAAGCCCTTCAACTGTCGGACTCCGATGTCTGCTACCCAAGCGATGAGTGCGGCCAGAATAAGCCAAGGCCAGACATCCTGATATTCCCTGGCGGGTGTCTGAGTCAGTTCGAAGACGCGGTCGGGACTCTCTAGCACTCGGCCGCCAGTGGCATCTGCTAGTTCTGCGAGTAAATTGGTGCTGCGCTGCACACCGAATTCGGGCGAGTAGGGCACGGCCGTGGCGAGCGGATACGCCTGTTCTTCGCCGTCCTCGACATAGCGAATATTTGCCATATAGATCCCCTCATGGTCCAGATCTACGATGGCTCGGTACCGGCCCGGGCCTGTCTGCTCCAGCTCCGTCGTAAAAGAATCTCCGTCAGACGGATGCACGTCAGCTTCAAGAGCAAGGAAGTTGCGGAAACGCCCTTGTTCATCCACGGCGTCCACAAGAATTTCGCCTCGCCCCTCTTGGTAGACAAACTGTCCTTGGATGCCTGAAGGGTCAGTATCGGTCACGACCCAATCGACGACAGCGCTCCACAAGTCTCGGTATTCTGTCGACCCCAGCCAGTCATGTGCCCAAACCTGTCCCGCGTCTGACGTGAAGGCCATAACGCGTCCCAGGCCTAACCGCCAGCCTGCTAACAAAGGACTGTTGTCCTCGGCTATGAGAAAGACATCCGCCCGTTCCTTCGGCGAGGTAAGAGTGAACCCGGCGAGTTCTGGGACACTGGGCCAATCGGCAAGGGTTGCGAATACGCTGTCGCCTAAAGGAACCACTTGGGTCGGCTCATCTACGATTGGTGAGCGCTTGATGCGCTCGGCTTCTGTGGCCAGAATCTGAGGAATCGAGCGTGCATCTGCGGTGAAATAGTGCTTGCCTCCGCCTGCTTGGGCGAGAAAATCCATGAGTTCTAAGTCGGCACCGGTACTTATGGAAACGGAACTCAGCGTGATCTCTTCTTCTTGGTATCGCTCCATGATGGCGTCCCAGTCACCCGGCGCGGAGATGCCGTCGGACAGAAGGATGACGTGGCGCACTGCGCTCTCTTCGGGTTCGAGCGCTTCAAAGGCTTCGACCAGCGACGGGTAGATATGAGTACCGCCTGTGCCTGCATCGAAGGGCAGTAGACCATCGTAAATTTCCTGCTTATCGCCGGCGGGTTGGAGCGGCACGACCCACTCGGTCTCTGTGTCAAACGCCAAAATGCCAATGCGTTCTTTACTCAAGAGCATCTCCACCACACCGATGGCAGCCTGCTTCGCCAGATCCATTCTGCTGAGTCCGCCTGAACCGGTCTCGGTCGCTCGCATGCTCCCGGACTTATCGAGGATTAACACCAGCGACAAGGTGGGAAAGAGCAGCTCTTCTTCCAACTGCGAGTATACCGGGAGGATAGTTTCAAACGGGGACTCGTGATATCCTCCTAGGGCAAAGCTGTTTAGGCCGCCGGTGGCTACAAGTCCGCCTCCAAAGTCTCTTACATAGTCTTCAAGAAGCCGGAATTGTTGGCCGGAAAAGGCTCGCGCCGGAACATCCTCTAAGATTACGCCAGCATGACTGCGCAGCTGCTGCATTTCGGACGGAAACTGGTCGAGAGTGCGTTGAGTGACAGACAGTCCTTGGGCTCGCAGTGTCTCGACAAGAGGGGAAGCCTGAGTGTCTGACGATACAACAAGAACGGAGTGCGGGCCGCGCACATGGATGACGGCAGCCATGCGGTTGTTCTCCAAGATCGTATCGGTGGGACTGTCGATCTCGGCGCGCAGTTCAAGAAATCCCTGCTCTGCGGGCCGATAGTTGAAAGAGAAGGTGTTGGCCCCAACAGACAATTCGACATCACGTTCGGAGGTCGGTACGTCATTTCCATACAGATAAAGCGTGCCTGTAGTCTCGTGGTTGCTGTAGACTGTGACCTGTACCGGAAACACGCTTTCCTGAGCTGCCTGTGCGGGCGCCTGCACATGAGAGATCAACGTATCTGGACCTTCGAGCGGTTCGAAGCGTACGACATCGATAGGGACGTTCGCCTCTTGAAAAGCCGATGCGGCTTCGCGGGCCTGTCCGAGATTCTCTTGGCCATCACTAAAGAGAACGACCCTGCGGTTGCCGCTTGGCAGCAGTGATAGAGCTGTTTGAAGCGTCTGTTCGATGTTTGTATACTCAGCATCCGGCTGTACACTGAAACCGGAGAAATCCGGAGTGCGGCTGAGAGGTTGTTCAATGAGAGCGCGGCGCCCAAAAGCAACTGCGCCTGCCCAATCGTTCTCGGGCTTTTCTGCCAAAGCGCTTTGGATAAACTGTTCGGCGCGCCCCTGTTCGGCGCGGGGTACACTGGCTGAACGGTCAACCAGGAAAAAGACGTGTTGCTCCTCAACCACCGTAGCTAGCTGCGGGCTGCTGACAGCGAGCACGAGAAGCAGCCATAACAGAGAACGCGAAATCAGCGGGTACAGCCGCGACCTGCGAAACAGGAAAACAAACACGGGTATGGCTGCCAGCAGCCAAAGAAATATGGGACGAGTGAATTCAACTTGCATGGGCTCCCCCCTTAGTGAAAAGCCACCATTCAACGCCCAATAGCAGCATGCCAAGGGCGATAAGAAACATCCAAACCTGTGCCGGCATTGATTCTGCCGCCGCCTCGGCACTGCGGGCTGGGAGTGCGGTTTCATCCCATTGAGGCCGGAGATCGGCTTCCGCTGGCGGCACTAGCGGTGACGTTGTTACATCATCGGGCACCAGCCAATCGACGATACTGCCGATGAAGATAGGAAAACCAACCTGTAAGGGAAGGTTTGTCCGGTTTAGCGGCAGCCCGAGATAGACCCACGGAGCTGGTTCTCCATCATAGACTGCGCTGACAATCCCTTCCGGAGCTTCGATTAGCGGTGTAACGCCAGCAGTGGCGGGGATCGTCATAAACCGTGAAGCGCGCAAGTATCCCAACTCGGCGAAGCGCAGCAGAGGATGTCCTCGCCGAATGTTAGCAATTTGAAACGTTCCGCTGAACTCTTCGGTGCGTCCCACCACCTGGGGCGGCGGACTAAAGACATAAAAGGCCGGGACGGTGGTTTCAACGGGTTCGACACGGTCGAAGATAACCATGTCAAAGGTATCCAAGTCGTCACCAGGTACTTCTTGTGTGAACAAGCGTACCGCGGGATAGGCCAAAAGAGCTCGTTCGAGAAAGAAGTTTCCGGGTGTGACCAACAGCACTCGGGGGACAGCGTCGCGGCCTAAGGTCAATGAGACCTCCGAACCAGCCGTTAAACGACTGCCCTCATCCGGAATGGAAACACGTGTATCATGGCGGCCGACTGTTGGAATGGAGAACACGAGGTCCTCGGTTGAGTTGGGTGCCAGGCTGACCGTCTCTTCATCCAGATGATCACCATCGAGGGTAAGGGTCACGGGTATCGCACGGTCTTCGGAAGACTGGTGGCTAATAGTCACCAGGAGGTCATAGGCGGCCCTATCCGTTCGGACGGCTTCGGCGCGCACGATGGCTGTGTTGGCTGTCGACTCACCAAATCG
>SLOG01000032.1 GCA_007132635.1 Limnochordia bacterium | reverse complement strand
GTCCTCAGTAAACGGCAGGTGGAAGGACGAAACGGCTACCTGGTGGTGCTGGTAGATTTGGGACGCGGCCTCGACCTCAGCGAGGGGCGCGTGTTCAAACTGCGTCCAACCGGCTTCGATGCCGGCAAACCCTGCATAGGTACACAGGTGACACACGTCATCATGGGGAACTCCTGTCAGAACAAAACCGTTCGCCGCATAGGACCAGGTACTCTGCATAGCTATCCTACCTTTCAAAGTTAGTGTCATGATTATGAAATACTATGGTCGTCAGCGCCGCAAAACAAGTCCAGGGCCCGCGTGCTGATGCTCACCAGCCAGCCACTCAACCACGCCATTGACCAACACAGCGCTGATGCCCTCGGGATACCGATGCGGTTGTTCAAAGGTTGCCCTGTCGGTGATGGCAGCCGGATCAAAGACAACGATATCAGCGGCGCAGCCGGGAACTAAACGGCCGCGATTAGGTAAACCGAGCAGGGCCGCAGGGCGAGCCGTCATTTTATGGAGCAGCGGTTCCAGCGGCTTGTTTTGTTCGCGGGCCATGCGCAGCAAACGAGGATAGGCACCAAAATAACGCGGATGAGGCATGCCGCGGCTTAAGGGGCCTTCCGCAGCGATGGCTGCTCCATCCGAACCGATGGCACTCAGTGGGTGATCCAAGCTCAACCGTACTTGGTCGTCGGTGGAAGTGAAGGCTACCATGATGGCGTCAGTGCCTTCAGCCGTTAGGATGTCAAAGAACGCCGTGTACGGGTCGGTGCGCCGTTCCTCGGCGATCGCCGCAATGGATCGGCCAATGCATTTCTGGAAATCGCCGGATGCCGATCCCAGCAAGACATTGCTGCCAAAGTCCCGGGTGTAGTCGCTTTGGAGCTGAGCCTGCATGTCGACGGCAGCTCGGCGGCGGACATCGGGGTCACTGAGTCGTTTCTGCATGGCTTGACTGCCACCCGCTTGGGCCCATCCGGGCAGCAGCTGACTCAGGTTAGCGCTTCCAGCCGTATACGGGTAGATATCGAACGCTGTCTGGCGGTGCTGGGCAGCGTTTTCAAGTTTCGCCAAGATGCCCGGGGCTAAGGCTGCGTTCGCCCCACTGAACCGGAGATGGGATATTTCGAGGGCGACTTCGGTCTCAGCCGAGATCTCCAACACTTCGTTGACAGCAGCGGCGATCTCCGTGCCGTAGGAACGGATGTGGACGGCCAGCAGGCCGCCGTGGTCAGCTGTTGTCTGCGCCAGGGCAGTCAGTTCGCGGCGCTCAGCATACATGCTGGGCGGAAACATGAGCCCCAGAGACAGCCCCCACGCACCAGCGTCCAGCATGCGGGCGAGTTCACCTTGCATACTCCGCAGCGCATCATCATCGACGGACACGTCGTCATACCCCACAAACAGGCCGCGCAAAGGGATGTGGCCCGCCAAGGGGGCGATGTTAATTGATAAATTCTGTAAGTGGGCCAGGTACCCAGGAAAACAATTCCAATTCCAGTCCCGCGGATAATCAATGACGCTGCAGACCGAGCGGAGCGCGGCAGCACCTTCTTCCGGCACCGGAGCTGGAGAGAAACCGCAGAGTCCGGTCACCTGCGTCGTTATTCCCTGCCGCAGAGCGCTCTGAGCTGCCGGGTCGACTAACAGCGAGATGTCCGAATGCGTATGCATGTCGATGAAGCCCGGGGCCACGATTTGACCTCGGGCATCAAGCACTCCCTCCGCCTCCACCGACTCGTCGGGTCCTACCACTGCCGCGATCCGGCCGGCTTCCACTAGCACCGTACCCGGATAGGCAGCCTTCCCGTCCCCGTCCACGATTAAGCCGTTCTGAATAGAAATATTTACCATGGTACCTAGTCCCCCAAGCGCTCTATTCGCTCCGCAATCTTCTTTACTCGTGCCATATCTGCTTCAGGCATCACATTGTCGGCGATCCCCAAGATCACTCGTCCTTCGGGAGTCTTTGCCCACACGGTATCCAGGTGCTCGTCAAGCTCTTCTTCAGTGGCTGCCATGGGGCAAAGCAGAGTCGATGGTATTCCGCCCCAAATAACTACTGACTGTTTCCAGTGGTCGACGGCGTCCTCAAACCGGCAGGGGACCATGGGCCAGCAGGCAAAGCAGTCGGCCACGTGAATCCCCGCCTCAACGTACGAGTCCAACAGCAGGCTCGCGTCGGCATCCTGATGGACAGCCAACCACTTCCCCCGAGACGCAAATTGCCCGGACAACTTCTGGTAGTACGGCACAATATACTTATCAAATACGGGCGGCGGCAGCATCTGCGAATCGAAATGCACCCCATATACGAAAAGATCTGCTGGAGACTCGAGCATGAGCTGCTCTAGCTGGGCGTGTGTGGATGACAGCACTTCTGCCAGTGCCTCGACCTCGTCTCGGTGATCCTGCAGCTCGTAATAGGCGTGATTGTACCCGATATACTCCCGCAGGATCTTGTGGAAAGGAATGTCGCCAATCACACAGATAGGAAACCCCTCGTCCCCAATTTCCTCATCATAACGGCGAAAATCATCATAAGTCGGCTCGAAATGGGTATGCTGGACGATGTAGGTCACAACCGGATAGTCCGGCAGCCCCTTGATCACATGCTCAATACGCATCAGATTGTCACTTCCGTAAGCACTCTGGCGAAACCGTTCCGACACCGTGCCTACCGGTGTTACCCAATACCTTGTGAGTTCGTCGCCTCGCCACTCTTCCCGCACTTCCACCGAGCCATCATGCCTCGGCACAGCGATAACTCCTTCCCGCCCCGAGCGGGCGGCCGCAACGCTCCGCCGCACCTCGTCCAAAGACCAGCCACGGTATTCCTCGGGCAAACTGCCTCTCTGCGTGTGATAATCATACCAAATCTCCAGGCGAGGCACCCACGGCAGCCGGTCCGGCTGCCGCCCCTCCAAAACCGCCCGAAAACGTTCACGATGCGTCATCGATGTACTCCTCCTTTTGGCTTCACGAGAACATCCTGCGAAGCACCTAAAACGTCTACCAGTGCAGCCAAATCTGCCTCAGGATCTGAAAAATGTATCCCGCGTATGCCCAGCGCTTCTGCCGCCTGGACGTTGGCCAAAGAGTCGTCGAGAAAGACGACCTTGGCGGGATTCAGCGAGTAACGCGACAGCAGGGCCTCGTAGATGGCTGGTTCGGGCTTGTTGGCTCCGACCTGCGAAGAAATGGTCATACCGTCAAACAACGAGAACCACTCGTGCCGCTGCACCACGTAAGAGAATGCGGCCCTGTGAAAGTTCGAGAGCGCAAACACCGGATATCTTGCGGCTTTCAGCCCTTGCAGCGCTTCGATGGAAGACGGAATCGGAGTTAACATCGTAAACCATTGGTCAAACACCCGGTCGATCTGCAGCCGGAGGTTCGGATAGCGACCCTTTAACCGGTCACTAGCCTGCTCTTGCGTTAGACTGCCTCGATCGAGTTCAAGCCATTCGGGAGCACCGAATGTCGCAGCGTGGTACAGCTCCAGCGGTTCGTCGGCGCCAAAAAGATACGTCAGAAACTGCTGCGGTTCAAAACGCAGCAGCACATTGCCAATATCAAAAACAATAGCATGCACGCAGAAACCATCCTTTCTTATTCTGCCAAAAGGTTTCCTCAAGACTTCGCATCCTTGGCAGCGAAATCCTGCAGACATGCAGACACGCAACAGAGAGGCGGGCTGCCCCACCTCTCTGTTCGGTATACCCTGATACCAGGATCCCCTGTATCTCTACGATGCATGCTGGCGGGTAAACTGCGACATGTACAGGTCGTAGTAAAAACCCTTTTTCTGCAGAAGCTCCTCATGAGTTCCCTGTTCAACGATCTCACCGAAGTTGATGACTACGATATTGTGAGCATTGCGGATGGTACTTAGACGGTGAGCAATAACAAAGCACGTCCGCCCCTCCATGAGGTTCAGCATGGCCTCTTGTATGTGCAGTTCTGTTCGGGTATCGACGCTGCTCGTTGCTTCATCAAGTATCAGAATCGCTGGATCGGCAAGACTCGCCCGGGCAATGGCCAGCATCTGCCGCTGCCCTTGACTGAGATCGCCGCCATCTTCACTCAACACCGTATCGTAACCCTGCGGCAGCCTGCGGATAAACGAATCCGCGTTGGACAGCTTAGCCGCTGCCTCGACCTCTTCGTCCGTGGCGTCCAGCCGCCCATACCGGATGTTCTCGCGAATGGATTCGGAAAACAGATACGTGTCCTGCAGCACAATGCCCAACAAAGACCGCAGCGAAGAGCGTTTGATGTTCTTGATGTCATAGCCGTCAATCGTTATGCGTCCCTCATTGATCTCGTAGAACCGAGTTAACAGATTGACAATGGTCGTCTTACCAGCACCAGTCGGCCCCACCAAGGCAATGGTTTGGCCCGGTTCAACCTCTAGATTAACGTTCTTCAACACTTGAGTGTCCGGTGCGTAGGCGAAACTCACATTGTCTAAGACCACAGCACCATCCACTTCAGTTAGCTCCACCGCATCGGCAGAGTCCTCGATCTCCGGCTCTTGATCGAGCACCTCGAAACAGCGCTCAGCACCAGCGATGGCTAGCTGCAGCACATTGAACTGGTTGGCCAGCTCATTCAGAGGCCGAGTGAACTGCCGCGTGTAGTTTACGAATGAAGCGATGACGCCCACAGTGATGGTTCCCTGAATGGCCAGATAACCACCGAAACCCGCCACAATGGCCAAACTTAGGTTGTTCAGCACGTTCATCATGGGGCCCACCAACCCGGCAAAAACCGTAGCCTTGGTACCCGACTGGCGAAGCTTCTCGTTGGCCGCGTCGAACTGCTCGACCACAGCATCCTCTCGGCAGTACACTTTGACCACCCGCTGCCCAGAGACGGTCTCTTCGATCCATCCGTTGAGAGCACCCAAGTTTTGCTGTTGTTCGCCAAAGTGCTTCCGAGTATGGGCGGCTACTGTCCGCGTCACCAACAGCATGATCGGGATGATGACCATGGTTACGACCGTCAGCGAAGGACTCAGCATCAGCATCACAGTGAGCGTACCCACAGTAGTTACCGAGCTGTTGAACACCTGCGTCACGCTGTTCCCCAGAGTATTACTGATGTTTTCAATGTCATTGGTGAGACGGCTCATGATGTCTCCGTGGGCCGTCGTATCGAAATACCGGACAGGAAGCTCCTGCAGTTTGTCAAATACATCCCGCCGCAGCCGCAGTACGGTCCCCTGCGAGATGCCTATCATAAAATAGTTCTGGAGCCATATGGCGCCGGCTCCGCCAAGATACATCGCGGCCATGAAAAGAACCATCCGCAGCAATCCACCGAAATCAGCCGGTATGATGTAGTTATCAATGGCAAACCCGATGAGGTAAGGCCCAGCGAGCATCACACCCGCGTTGACGAGC
>SLOG01000086.1 GCA_007132635.1 Limnochordia bacterium | reverse complement strand
GACCAGGATACAGACAGAGCGGTATAGCTGCCATCATAGGCGTGGGGTCCTGGCCGAACTACTTCGGTTTTTGGGCCCAACCGGCCGATCAGGGTTTCTCGCAGATATTGTCCTGTGGCATACTCCTTTACGCCGAGGTTGACGGCAAACCCTTCCGGGAGAAGAACGTGGGAAAGAACGCTGCGCGTGTTCCAAGTGTTCCAACCCTTCGCCAGGGCTGCCTTGAGATTCTGGTAGTCCTTGAGCACACGGATGCCTCCTTCTCCCACCACGGTAGTGTTACCAGAAATACCTATGGTATGTCTCAAATGCTTCGCATAACGAGCGAACATTGTCCGGGCTCGTCGGCGGATAGATACCCGCGATCATCTCGAGGCCGCCTGCGGGAGATCCGAGCTTCCGTACTTCCTCTTCGATTAAGTCATGGATGTCCTGACGGCTCCCGTAGGGTATAACTGTCTGTCTATCGATGTCCAGCCGAATCGCGACGCGCCCTTTTAAGTGCTCCGCTAAGGCATCAATGCCGTTGCAGAGATCCTGCGGGTTGATAATGGTGACTCCGGCATCCAAGAGTTGGTCGACAATACCAAGTATATAGCCATCGCTGTGAAAGGCTACATGCTTGCCCTGCCTGCGGCACGGCTCCATAAGGCGCCGGTACACCGGAGTCACATACTTAGCCATCATAGCAGGGCTGATCAGGGAAGAGGACTGGGTGCCGAGATCCTCCGGCATCTCAATGACATCCACGTCCATGGACAACCACTGATCAATGATCGCTTGGCTGTGGCTGTAGATAACTTCGATCAGCTCGTGCAGCCTCGGATCATCGTCCGCTAAGTCATATACAAGGTTTTCAAACCCCCGCAGATAACTCAACCGGAGCAGTAGAAAACCGTGCGCCAAACCACCGGACGTCAGCCTCCCGGCCTGCTTTTGATGGGCCACATACCTGCGAATGGCCTCCCAATCTATGGGCCCCCGATCCCCCTCAGCCAGAGGATCGGGAGGCTCGTAGTCTGTCAAGGCCGACCAGTCCGCCAAAGGGTGACCGATTACGACGCCTTCGATGCCATCCTGGGAGCTCTTCCAAACGCACCCCCAGGCATCCGTGAATTCCTCATCCTTGCGGTGCCCCGGCGCAAATTGGATGTCTCGAAACGCCGCTGAATCAGTATCACGTTCGGGGAAGAACTGGGGATAGGCCTGCACGATATCGTACAGCGCCTCCCCATACTCCGCCCGCGTAGCCTGAGACAAATGGACATAGCAGGGAATCCACTCGGGCCCGGAAAAACCCACCGTCTTTAGATAGTTCTCTCGCTGTGTAAGCGCCACCACCACACACCCTTTCCGCCGACTGTTGCGTTTTGTTTACCGGAGAGACTCATCAAAGAAGAACTGCTCTGGATCGATGGACATGCTCCAATGTGTATCCCAAGTCCACAACCCATCTTCCGGGACGTTGCGCAAAGCGTTATTGACGATCAAAGCGTGGGGAGCGGTGCCGATGGTTCCTATCAGCCATAGATTCTCAGCCTGGGAAGCCAGAATTTGCTTAGCCAGAGCAATATGCTCCTTTTCGTCAACAATGCCGCGTACCTCTTCGTACCAGTCCCACAGGTTCTGAATATCCTCCGGGATATCCTGTTCGAGTTCGCCCCCCCGCATCCAGTAATCAACAAACGCAGGCCACGGATAGTTACCGCCGGCGCCTACCCAAGGATTGGCTGCGGGGAAGGTGATATCGGTGGACCAACCGCCGTGCCAAATGGAACACTCAAGGAGATTGCCTCCCTGCCGGATGCCGTAAAGCTCACCGGAAATCTGCCGGGAGGTCGCGTCTATTCCTAGTTCCTTCCAGTACTCGACAGTTAACTGAACGATGTCCAGTTTCAAGGGATTCTCGGCCGTAGTGAATTCAACGGTAAACGAAAAGTCGCTGCCATCCGGAAGCTGTCTCCAGCCATCGCCATTTTGGTCCACAAGCCCAATACCATCCAACAGTGCTTGTGCGGCTTCGGGATCGTAGTCAATATAGGCGTCGGCAAACTCGGGTTCGAAGTACCGGCTCGACGACAGCACGGTGAACTGCCGCACATCCGCTTGGCCGAAATAGAGCATCTCGTTGATTTCATGCCGATCGATGCCTAAAGACATGGCTCGACGAAAGTCAACGTTTCGGAAAACATCGCGCTTGGCCTCGTCTTCGTGGGTGAGGTTAAAGTAGAAGAAGACCTCGGTGCCGTTGCCGCTTCGCCACAGAACGGTCCTGTAGTTTCCTTCCTCTTCGTACTGCCGGTACATAGGGTAGTTCACGATGTTTGTAGAAAAGCCGTCGAAATCAATTTCACCGCTGATCATCATCGCCGTCGCTAACTCGGCATCACTCAGGACTTCGACCTCCACGCGATCAATGTACGGCAGTTGGTTACCTTCTGAATCGACCTTCCAGTAATAGGGGTTACGCTCGAAAACTCGGCGCGTTGATGTGTAGAACACGGGCACGTAGGGAGTCAACACCGGAGTCCCAACGACACCAGATACACCCACGTAGCCCTGCATCCTGTTGCGGAACAGCTGGTACCAATGGTCCAGTCCTTCGTCGGCGGCCATTTTCTGCAGCTCTTCCATCGGTACATAGTTGGGATGGTAGTTCATAAGGTAGTGTTTCGGAAGGAACAGTCGATCACGCTGGGGCGCTTTGGAAAAAGGCATGCGCAAAAACAAGGGCTGCGGTTCGGTAAAGCGAAACTCAACGGTAAAGTCGTCGATTTTGGTGACCTGCACGACTTCGCCGCCGGTGCGCCAATAGGAGGCGACTGTCGGTACAAGATCCGTGTTGAGCAGGTAGTCATTGTACCAGAACATGATATCGTCTGCTGTAAACGGTTGTCCGTCCGACCAGCGCGTCCCCTTCATCAGATGAAAGGTGAACGTCGTGAAGTCCTCGGAAACATCAATTCCTTCGACAAAATGCGGCCGTACATCGCTGCCATCGGGAAGCGGATTCACAAACCCATTGAACGAATCGGAAATGAAAGCCACACCCAGCGGAACAGTCGCGTAGAGGGTCAAAAGGCGAATAGTGCCGCCATAGTCGCCGATCCGATCCACAGGTTCGACAACATAAGGATTGTCGGGTAACCGTTCTTCAACCGGAGGCAGTTCACCACTAGCCACGCGTTCGGCCAACATCGGTGCCTCTTGATAGGCGGCAAGGACGCCGCAGGACATAACGACCAGCAGAAGAAAAGCAATCATCGCTGTGCGTGCGTTCAATCTCATTTCTCATTCCTCCACTTTTTGAGAGTCCAACGACAACACTTAGACGATTCTTAGTCTCCCCTCCCTCCGCCGTTACCTGAACGACGAGCCTCCCATCCAAGAAGCTCCAGTTCGGCAGCAAAATGACAAGCCACGAAGTGATCCGAACCTTCGGCTGTCTCCACGAGCGGTGGATCGTCTCTGTGGCAGATGTCTTTCACATAAGGGCATCTCGTGTTAAAATTACAGCCATCCGGGGGATTTGCAGGATCCGGCACGTTACCCTCTAAGGGCGAACGCTTAGTCTGCAACCGCGGATCAGCTATCGGAATGGCCATGAGAAGGGCTTCTGTGTACGGGTGTTTTGGGGTCTTGTACATGGTCTCTGAATTAGCCATCTCCACAACTTTTCCCAAGTACATGACCATAACTCGGTCGCTGATATGTTCAACAACACTCAAGTCATGGGCAATAAACATATAGGTCAAATCGAATTCGTCTTGGAGATCAGTCAAAAGGTTGAGTACCTGGGCCTGAACCGACACATCCAATGCCGACACTGGTTCGTCACAAACCAGCATCTCCGGATCCAAAGCCAGCGCTCGAGCAATGCCAATGCGCTGCCGCTGACCGCCGCTAAACTCATGAGGGTAACGATCCATCAAGTAAGCTCGCAGGCCTACCCGCTCCAACAGTTCACTCACCTTCTGAACATGCTCTCGACGACTGCCAATTTCATGCACGCGCAACGGTTCCCTCACGATATCTAAAATCGACATGCGGGGATCCAGCGACGAAAAAGGGTCCTGGAAGATGATCTGAATATCTCTACGCACCGCCTTCATGGCATGGCGCTCAAGATCGGCAAGGTTGACCATCTCGCCATCTCTCCTGAAGTTAATGGTCCCTTCCGTGGGAGTAAGCAGCTTGATGACGCATCGTCCAGTCGTCGTCTTGCCGCACCCGCTCTCACCCACTACACCCAGCGTCTCGCCTTCCCGGATGAAAAACGAAACACCATCAACCGCCTTAACATAACCGACAGTCTTACGGAATATCCCCTTGCGGATCGGGAAGAATTTCTTGAGATTATTCACTTCTAAGAGAGTTTGCGCTGTGCTCATGCTGACACCTCCTCACTGCCCTCGTACAGCCAGCACTTGCACCAATGCTCAGAGCTCAACCCGTACATCGGAGGTTCCTTCTTTCGGCAGATATCCATCGCCTTGGGACAACGCGGCACAAAATAGCAGACGTCTTCGGGCAGCGTCAGCAGATTAGGCACTGAGCCTTTGATAGGTGTCAGGCGGCGGCGCAGACCGATAGTTGGTATGGACTGGAGCAGTCCTTGAGTGTAAGGATGCTGTGGGTCATGGAAAATGGCGTCCGTCCCGGCCCGTTCAACAACCTTCCCGGTATACATGACGTTAACCCGCTCAGCCATTTCGGCAATGACTCCGAGATCGTGCGTAATGATCATAATCGATACACCAAGATCGGTCTGCAGATCTTTCATGAGACGCAGAATCTGTGCTTCGATGGTTACATCCAAGGCCGTCGTTGGCTCATCCGCGATCAGAAACTCGGGATCACACGAGAGTGCCATGGCGATCATGGCGCGCTGCCGCATGCCGCCGCTGAACTGGTGGGGATATTCATCGACTCGCTGTTTAGGAGCAGGAATCCGTACTCGCGTGAGCATTTCGATGGCTCGTTCCTTCGCCGCCCGTTTATCAAGCTTCTGATGAAGTATAACGGCCTCCATGATCTGGCTTCCCACGGTGTACACCGGATTAAGGGACGTCATCGGTTCTTGAAAGATCATGGCGATCTCATTGCCTCGAATACTGCGCATCTCTCGTCCCTGCGGGTCAAGTTTGGCAATGTCGATGGGTGCCGCATCCTGGCGCCGGTAGATAATCCGGCCTCCTTTGATGTCACCTCGGGGACGGCGTATCAGCTGCATAATGGATAGGGACGTAACGCTTTTTCCGCAGCCGCTCTCCCCTACGACACCGACACTCTCGCCGCGCCGTACATCGAACGAAACACCGTCTACGGCTTTTACCAAACCGTTTTCAGTGAAAAAGTGCGTCTTCAGATTCTCCAAACTAAGCAGAATGTCATGATCAGCCACTGGTTCATTCCT
>SLOG01000037.1 GCA_007132635.1 Limnochordia bacterium | reverse complement strand
TTGGATGCAAGAAGGGACTGGTCATTCATGTTTTTCCGGAAACTGCGTTCGCAGGTTAAGGTTATCGTAGTCATCGTAGCGATTACGTTTGTCGGCGGCATGCTGTTTGTAGGAGGCAGCGGCCTTTTTGGGAACGACCAAGGGCAGCCAGCTCAGGCGGCTATCGCTACCGTAAATGGTACACCGATATCATATTACGAATTCCAACAGGCGTATATTGCTCAGCTTCAGCAGACCGAACAGCAGTTGGGACGCTTAAGCGGACGCTTATATGAAGCGATAAAATACCAGACTCTGGATTCGTTGGTTGGACAGATCGTGCTGAATGAGGAGTTGAATCGGCGCAGCATTCAAGTGCCGTCCACAGAAGTGGATGAACGGCTCAATGCGTTGAAGGCCGAATTCCCGAGTGACGACGACTTTAAGCGTGCTCTTGAGGGCAGCGGCTTGACGGAGCAACACCTGCGGACCTATATGGAGCAGGAGATCCAGGTAGAAAAACTGCGGGAAGAGGTAGCCGGGACCATCGAGATTACCGATGAGGAGATTCGGCAGGCCTATGAGGAGGTCACCGTGAGTCACATCTTGGTGCGCCCGCGCGGAGAAGACGAAAACGATGAGGAAGCATGGGACATGGCCCGGGCAGAGATCGAAGAGTTAAAACGGGTCGCTGACGATTACCCCTTTGATTACCTTGCGCGTCTTTACAGTGAAGATACTGAAAGTGCTCGCGAAGGTGGTTCTATTGGTTCTGTGAAGCGCGGCGATACGGTAGCCGCATTCGATGAGGCGATTTTCGATATGGAACCGGGCGAGATTCGCGGTCCTGTTCGTACCGAGTTCGGCTATCACTTAATCAAAGTGTCAGATCGGTTGGTGGCGGAAGGTGAGGATTTCGAAGCAGTTAAGGAGCGAGTAGAAAACCAACTGCGGCAAGATAAGAAGCAGGCGATTATCTCCGATTGGTTTGATGGTCTAAAGGCCGAAGCTGACGTTGATATTGATGATAAACAGTTAGTGGCCCATGGATACCGCCAGCGCGAAGATTTCGAGACCGCAGTGGAGTACTATCAGTTGGCTTTGGAAGAACAGCCGGATAATGGTTACCTGTATTCCTCTCTGGGTGATGTCTATCGTGAGCTAGGCGAGTACGAAAAGGCAGTAGAGAATTACGAGCTGGCAGTCGAGAAGATCTCCAACGACGCGTATATGTTCTATGTACTCGCCGAGACGTACAAGCAGGCGGGGCAGCCCGAGAAGGCCGGGGATGCATATCTGCGAGCATCGCAGCTGGCACCTAACGATTACGCGATCCAGGTACAGGCTATGAATAACCTGAGCATGCTCGCCCGGCCAGATGATGTGGCCGAGGTTGAAGAGCGTCTGGATGCCATTCATGAGCAACGAATGGCGGCGGAGCAGCCGCAACAGCAGGACGTCTTGGACTTGGAAGAGCTGCTTTCGGTTGAGGATGAGTTTGTCGAAGAGCCGGACACGGAGGATTCCGTCGTGATGGAGCCCTCGGAGGATGACGAACAGATGGATGACTCTGCTCTTGAGTTGGAAATTGTGGAGTAGAATGTCAGCGAGATCTGCAGCGGTTTTTCTGCGGCGAGTGGTGGGTTTCCACCACTCGCTTCATTTGAAATTGATTGTCTGAGGCCGATGACGAAAGGCCGCCAATTCCTAAGTCTACATTGGGAGGAACTATGGATGATAACAAAACGCCCTCGAGGAACCAATGACCTCCTTCCGGCGCAGACGAGTCGCTGGCAGTGGGTGGAAGAGATGGTTCGCAAAACAAGCAGCAGTTACGGCTACCAGGAGATCCGCACCCCAATGTTTGAGCACACGGAGTTGTTTGAGAGGGGTATTGGAGAGGCTACCGATATTGTGGAGAAGGAAATGTATACGTTTTCCGATCGCGGCGATCGAAGCATCACGCTGCGGCCTGAGGGCACCGCTCCGGTCGTGCGGGCTTTCCTTGAGAACAAGCTGTATGCGCAGCCGCTGCCAGCAAAGCTCTTCTACATGGGGCCCATGTTTCGCTACGAACGTCCGCAGGCGGGTCGCTATAGGCAGCACACGCAGTTCGGCGTCGAGGCCTTGGGCTCGGCGGATCCAGCCTTGGATCTCGAGATGATCACTCTGCCCATCAGTGTCTATCAGGCTTGTGGTTTGGAGGGCTTTTCTGTCAACATCAACAGTATTGGCTGTCCCCAATGCCGTCCCGCCTATCGTGAAGTGCTGCTGCAGGCGCTTCGCTCGGTGGAGGATGAACTCTGTGGAAGCTGCCGAAGCCGGATGGAACGAAACCCGCTGCGAGTCTTGGACTGTAAGGTGCCTAACTGCCGAGCGGCGACCGCCAACGTGCCAGCCATGGTCGAAAGCCTTTGCGGTGACTGTGGAGACCACTTTTCCGTGCTGACTACACTGCTGGACCGACTAGACATCGCCTATGTCAACAATCCTCGCTTGGTGAGAGGGTTTGATTACTATACTAAAACCGTTTTTGAGCTGACAGTGCCTTCGTTGGGGGCACAGGATGCCGTAGGCGGCGGCGGCCGTTACGATGGACTGGTGGAGGAGTGCGGCGGTCCGTCGCTGCCGGGCGTGGGTTTTGCCGTTGGCATAGAAAGGCTTTTGCTGGCTCTAGAGCAGCAGGGGAATCAGGATTTCCCTCAGTCTAGGCTCGATGGCTTCGTGGTCCATTTTGGCGGTGCAACGAAAAGCGAAGCCGTGGCATTGGTTCATGAACTGCGGCGAAGCGGGCTGCAGATTGAGATGGATTACCAGGATCGTAGCCTTAAGGCCCAGATGAAGGCGGCAAACCGTTTGGGAGTACGTTGGGTGGCGATTCTTGGCGGTGATGAATGGGAACGGCGCGTGTTGAACGTCCGCTGGATGGACGAGGGATCTGCGAGCGAAGTATCACTAGACCGTGCCGCCGAGGTTTTGCTGCGCGCGAAGGAGGAACAGGACTAATGACCGTACAGACAGCCGACTGGAAACGCACCGTGCACTGCGGAGAGCTGTCCGCTGACGATGAAAAACGCGAGATCGTTCTGAATGGGTGGGTGAACCGCCGTCGGGATCACGGAGGCGTTATTTTCGTCGACCTACGCGACCGCAGCGGTCTCGTGCAGGTTGTGTTTAGTCCTGAACGTCTTGATAGCGACACTTTTTCCAAGGCCGAAAGACTGCGAAACGAGTTCGTTGTTTCTGTCTCCGGGACCGTCCTTAGGCGACCACCTGGTCAGGAGAATCCGGACCTTCCCAGTGGGTCCATCGAAGTGTATGCCGATTCCTTTGCTGTCCTGGCGGAGGCCAGAACGCCACCTTTTCCTATTGACAAAATGGGCGATGTTGATGAGTCGCTGCGGCTAAAGTATCGATATTTGGACCTGCGCCGCAGTGAACTGCAGGAGGCTGTGAAACTTCGCCATTCCATCACTCGATCGGTGCGCCGATTTCTAGACAACGAAGGGTTCTTGGATATCGAAACACCCATGCTGACGAAATCTACACCGGAAGGGGCACGGGACTATGTTGTGCCGAGCCGCGTCCACCCGGGTTCTTTCTACGCGCTGCCTCAGTCTCCTCAGATGTTCAAGCAGCTGCTGATGCTGGCGGGTTTTGAGAAGTATTACCAGATTGCGCGCTGTTTCCGAGATGAGGATCTTCGTGCTGACCGGCAGCCTGAGTTTACGCAAATCGACGTGGAGATGTCCTTTGTGGATGCCGAGGACGTCATGCAGGCTATGGAGGCGATGGTACGCCAGGTGTTTTTTGATGTCCTAGGTTTCGCTGCGCCCGAGTCGTTTCCTCGTCTCACATATCGAGAAGCCATGGAACGTTTTGGTTCTGACAGGCCGGATACACGGTTTGGTTTTGAACTGCGGGATCTTTCGCTGGGTTTAGCCGACAGTGGTTTTCAGGTGTTTTCCAAGACCATTGCGTCCGGCGGCGTTGTCAAGGGGCTGTGCGCACGAGGGTGCGGGCAGGCATTCAGCCGTCGAGAGATTGATCAGCTAGTGGAAAGAGCGGGAGACTTCGGAGCCAAGGGCCTGATCTGGATGGCAGTCAATGAGGGTGTTAAGTCGCCGGTGGCTAAATTCCTTTCCGACGATGAGATTCAGTATATTGTCCAGACCCTCGAAGGCAAACCAGGTGATCTTCTCTTAATAGTGGCGGACTCGTTTACCACGACATGTGATGTCTTAGGCCGACTGCGGCTCCACCTCGGCGAACGTCTCGGACTTTTGGATGATAGTCTGTGGGAGTTCCTTTGGGTCACCGAGTGGCCACTTCTCGAATACGATGACGAAGAACATAGGTTTTTCGCCGCCCATCACCCGTTTACTGCCCCGGTGAGCGAGGATGTGGAACTGTTAGTTGGTGATCCGGGCCGAGTGCGGGCGCAGGCCTATGACCTAGTTCTTAACGGCGTTGAACTCGGGGGCGGCAGTATCCGCATCTCAGACCGCCGAGTCCAGGAGATGATGTTTGGTGCTTTAGGGTTTTCCATGGAGGAAGCTGCGGCTCAGTTTGGCTTCTTTTTGGAGGCGTTTGAGTACGGTGCACCACCCCACGGAGGTATAGCTTTTGGATTGGACAGGCTGGTTATGCTATTGGGACATCGGCGTTCGATTCGAGACGTCATCGCGTTTCCAAAAACTGCCAGCGCTTTCGATCTCATGGTCGAGGCCCCGAGCGAAATCGCCGCGGAGCAGCTGGCGGCACTTCGGCTGAAACTCTCTCTCTAAGCCATTTTATCGAGGTTGGTTGGTTGCACGGATCGGGCTTCTGTGGTATGATTGAGTTAGAAAAACTGAACGCCCTGCTGTGACCGGGATGAAGCTGGCATTGTTATGAGCCAACACCATAACAAAGGGAATCTGATCTCTAGGTTTGGAGTGCATGCCTTCTCGAAAGGACGCACGAGATTCTTAGGAGGATACCCACCTGCTGAGGCAGGTTCATTCAAGTCAGCAAAACGGCATGGTGGGGAGTTTGTTTTAGGCCCCCTTATGGGGGTTTTTGTTATGCCCGGTTTTAACGGATGGAAAGTGGGGTGGAGACATGACGCACGCTTGGAACCGATTAGAATACATCGTTGGCAAGCCGGGGCTGGCGGCTTTAGCGGCAGCTTCGGTGGTTGTCTGCGGCCTTGGTGGTGTTGGGGGCCATGCGGTAGAGGCCTTGGTGCGTTCTGGCATCGGTCGTTTAATCCTCGTGGACTATGACCGGGTGACGTTAACCAACCTCAACCGGCAGTTGGCGGCCCTCCATTCTACTTTGGGTCGGCGAAAGGTTGATGTGATCGCGCAGCGAGCGCGAGATATCAATCCGCAGTGCGACGTTCGGACGCACGCAGTTTCTGTCTCGCGTGGCAGTGCAGCTTCGTTAATTGCATCG
>SLOG01000402.1 GCA_007132635.1 Limnochordia bacterium | reverse complement strand
GCCTATTACTGGCTGTCCCGGCAGCAGACGGATCATATCACAGATATGTCGATAGATGAAGGAGCCGTACAGAACAACAGAATATCAATTACCCCGCTTCATTTTGATTTAACCCATATACCCTCACTGTCTGTACTTGAAAAAATGAATATTGAATTTAACGGAGCACCCGGATAATATGTATCCTGAAGAAGAAAAAATTTTGATCCTTGATTTCGGAAGCCAGTATACCCAGCTTATCGCGAGGCGCGCAAGAGAGCTGAAAGTATATTGTGAAATCGCGCCATATAACATTTCTGCTGAAGCTGTGCTCTGCCATAATCCCGCGGGCCTGATTTTATCCGGCGGCCCTTCCAGCGTGTATGCCAAAGATGCTCCTGTTCTCGAACCGGAGCTTTTTGATCTCGGCATTCCTGTGCTGGGAATCTGTTATGGTTTGCAGCTGATGATGCATATGCTGGGAGGGGAAGTACAGCCAGCGAGCAAGCGGGAGTACGGCCGCGCGGCTGTGGAGATTTTGGACTACGAGGACTTGTTTAAGGGCTTCGAGAGCGACGGTCCGCTGACGGTGTGGATGAGTCACAGCGACCATGTCGTGGCAGCCGGGGGCTTCACTGTGTTAGCCGCGACATCCCACGCCCCGATTACCGCGGTGGCTGACCGTCGGCGCCGTCTCTACGGCGTTCAGTTTCATCCGGAGGTTGTTCACACCCAGCGAGGGGCCGAACTACTCCGCAATTTTTTGATCGAGGTATGCAGATGTGCCGCTGACTGGTCCATGCAGAGTTTCGCGGAAGAGGCTGTCCGGGAGATTCGCAGTCAGATTGGCTCTGGCCAAGTCGTCTGCGGTTTGAGCGGAGGCATCGATTCGTCTGTGGCAGCGGCTTTGGTCCATCGAGCGGTGGGAGACCAACTCACCTGCATCTATGTGGACCACGGATTCATGCGCAAGGGCGAGTCAGAGCAGGTCGTGGACACCTTCGGGCGCCAGTTCAAGATGAACCTTCTCCATGTCGACGCACGGCAGCAGTTTTTGGACAAGCTGTTTGGCGTGACCGATCCCGAACAGAAGCGCAAGATCATCGGCAATCAATTTATCCGTGTCTTCGAGGCAGAAGCGTCCAAGCTGGGCGATGTTGATTTTCTTGTCCAGGGCACTCTGTATCCTGATGTCATAGAGAGCGGTACAGCGCAGGCATCGGTTATCAAGTCGCATCACAATGTGGGTGGACTCCCCGAAGATATCAAATTTTCTTTGGTCGAGCCACTGCGGGCCCTTTTCAAGGACGAGGTGCGAAAGCTGGCCAAGGAACTGGGGCTGCCTGACGAGATCACCTACCGCCACCCGTTTCCGGGACCCGGCCTCGCGATCCGCGTCATTGGCGAGGTGAGCAGAGAACGACTCGATATACTACGAGAAGTCGATGCCATAGCCGTGGAAGAGATTTGGCGAGCCGGAGAATACCGGAATATTTGGCAGGCGTTTGCGGTGTTGACGGATACAAGAACGGTGGGCGTTATGGGTGATGAACGGACCTACGATTACGTAGCGGCGATTCGAGCCGTTACTAGTGAAGATGGCATGACCGCGGACTGGGCCCGAGTACCCTATGAACTGCTGGAAGCCATCAGTCGCCGCGTGATGAACGAGGTGAAAGGCATTAACCGTGTCGTCTACGACATCAGCTCTAAGCCGCCGGCGACCATTGAGTGGGAGTAGAGGAAATTAAGGAGTGGTTGCATGAGAGCCCAAACGCCGCGGGGGGTAAAAGACCTTCTCCCGGCCGATGTCCAATGGAAACAGCAGTTGGAGGCGGCAATCCGCCAAGAGTTTCGCAGCTGGGGTTATCACGAAGTGGCAACTCCGACGTTTGAATTTTTTGAGACGTTCAATCGTGGACAGGCCACGTTTGAACAGGCCTATACGTTTCTGGACCAGGACGGTCAGCTGTTGGCGCTGCGCTCCGATCTGACAACCCCTATTGCTCGCATGGTTGCTTCGCGGCTGCGGCGGGCCCCGAAGCCGCTTCGGTTAGCGTACGCTGCCAACACGTTTAGGTACGATTCGAGTCATGTCGGTGGAGGGCGAGAGCGGTGCCAGGCCGGGGCAGAACTTGTGGGTACGGGCAGCTCTTCTGCTGATGCAGAGACCATTGCTTTCGCCTCTGCTTTGCTGGCTTCTTTGGGTGTCGCCGAGGTCCAGTTTGATATTGGTCATGTACAGTTTTTTCACAGTTTGATGCAGGACTGTCATAGCAAAACAGACCGAGTGTCGATTCGGCAGGCGCTTATTCAGCAGGACTACGTAGGATTGCAGAGGGTTGTGCGCGCCAGTGGCCTGCCGGAGCAGACGAAGGATCTTCTGTGCGATACTGACAGATTGCGGGGTGGGCCCGAGGTCATTGACTATGTACGCCAGCGGACCGACTGCGCGGAGGCTTGGGTGGCTTTGGATAATCTTTCTGAGATCTATAGAACGACAGAAGCCTACGGTGCTGCGTCACAGCTCCACATTGATCTCAGCATGGTTAAAACCTTGGACTACTACACAGGCATGGTTTTCGAGGGCTGTGCGCCGCAAATGGGTTCTATGCTCGTGAGTGGCGGTCGTTACGACGGACTACATGCACAGTTTGGCGAGGATCTCCCGGCTGTCGGTTTTGCGTTGGAACTCGAGGCTGCTATGCAGATTTTGGAGGCGCAAGGACGCCGGCCTAAGTTAACTCAAGATACCGTTTTCGCTGCCGGAGACGATCACAGTCTTGTAGTGAAGTACGCCGCAGAGCAGCGAGCTGCAGGCCGTTCGGTGGAGGTAGATGTGGATGGATTGTCGTTGGCCGAAGCTCAGCACCGGGCAGCTGAGAGAGGGTTGGTCCACGGTGTGTATATTTCGCAGTCTGGACTTCGCACCTGGTAGTGGCTGCAGGTACAATGCTGAGGAGGTGGCACCATGCTTCGTATTGCGGTAGCGAAGGGACGACTGCTGGCAGCTTTTGCCGAGATGCTGGAAAATGCAGGATATCCTTGTGATGTGTTGGAGAAGGAAACTCGTAAGCTGGTAATTGATGCTCCGTCTGCCGGCTTGCGCTTCATTCTGGCCAAGCCCACCGATGTGCCGACGTATGTGGAGTATGGAGCGGCGGATTTGGGCGTCGTAGGCAAAGATACCTTGACGGAGGCACAAAAACACGTGGCAGAACTCCTCGATCTTGGCTATGGCCGCTGCCGCATGATCGTGGC
The DNA here is from genome assembly GCA_007132635.1 of Limnochordia bacterium. Taxonomy (GTDB): domain Bacteria; phylum Bacillota; class Limnochordia; order Darwinibacteriales; family SLO01; genus SLOG01. The sequence goes on along the minus strand of SLOG01000402.1, from coordinate 15,381 downwards.
TGTACCCGAAGCTGCCGGTATTGAGCAGGTGACGGATCTGGATTTCAACTCGCGAGTAGCCAGCAAGTACCCGAATATTGCTTCGGCTTATTTCCGGAGTCATGGGATACAGGCTGAAGTCATACCGCTCAATGGTTCGATAGAATTGGGTCCGATTATCGGGTTGTCGGACGCCATTGTGGATATCACAGAGACTGGACGCACTCTTATAGAGAATGGTTTGCTTCCCATTGCGGACATTATGGAAAGCACATCGCGGCTGGTGGCTAATCGAGTCAGTCTGAAAGTGCAGCGAGCAGAAATCGGCCGCCTAGTGAGCGGTCTTCAGGAGGTTCTGGCATGCGAATCGTAAGGACGAGAGACAATGTAGATCTGGCAGAGGTGAAACAGCTGCTGGCCAGGCCGCATGTCGATGAGGTGGAGGTCAGTCCCCAAGCCCTCGAGCGGACGAAACAGATCTTTGGGGAGCCCTTGACGCCACTGCAATCAGTGGAACGGATCCTGTCTGAGGTGCGCCGGGACGGCGATGCCGGGCTGCTTTACTATATCGAGAAGATTGATGGGCAAACGCTCCGGCCCGATGAGCTGGTCGTCACCGAAGCAGAGTACGCGGCTGCAGAAGAAGCTGTTTCGCAGGAGTTTCGGGAGTCGCTGCAGCGGGCAGCGGCACGAGTGCAGGGTTTTCACGAGAGACAGCGAGAGAACAGCTGGTTTTCCACAGAGCCCAATGGGGTGATTGTGGGGCAGCGTGTCATTCCTCTAGAGCGTGTGGGCTTATATGTTCCCGGTGGCAACGCGCCGTTGGTATCGACCGTTTTAATGGGTGCACTGCCCCCAAAAGCAGCCGGGGTTGGCGAAGTATGGATGGCGACGCCGCTGCGATCCGGGCAGATTGACCCGCATCTGTTGGTAGCGGCCAAGGTCTGCGGCGTTACCAACGTGGTGAAAGCTGGCGGTGCCCAGGCGATTGGAGCCTTGGCCTTTGGAACCGAGACCGTGCCAAGTGTCGACAAGATTGTGGGGCCGGGGAACCTTTACGTGACATTAGCCAAGAAACTGGTCTATGGACGAGTAGGGATTGAGTCGTTGGCGGGCCCCAGTGAGATACTGGTCCTCGCGGATGAGACAGCCGATCCGCGTTATGTAGCGGCAGATATGCTGTCTCAGGCAGAACACGACTGGGATGCCGCCTCGTGCCTCATCACAACGAGCGAATCGCTGGCAGCAGCTGTCGAGATCGAACTGCAGAAACAGCTGGCGCTGCTTCCGACTGCAGCCGTGGCTCAGGAATCCCTCGACCGCTGGGGTCTTTTGGTTGTGGCGCGGGACCTGAATGAAGCTGTGGAACTGACGAATATCTTTGCGGCCGAACACTTGGAATTGATGGTCAAGTCACCGTGGGAGGTTTTGGGGCGCATTCAGCACGCAGGAGCAGTGTTTATCGGACCGTACTCTGCCGAACCCATCGGAGATTACGTAGCTGGCCCCAATCACATACTGCCAACCAACGGTACTGCAAGATTCTCTTCACCTTTGACTACTAACGACTTTGTGAAGAAGAGCAGCGTGATCGGCTATTCGCCGGAAGGCTTGCTGCAGGATGGACCGCATGCAGTTCGCATGGCTGATACAGAAGGATTAGCGGCCCACAGTGAGTCTGTGGCTGTGAGGCTGCGGGACTTGGAGGCAGGTGGCGAGGATGCCTAGGGAGGCCTCATACAGGCGAGCAACCAAAGAGACCGAGATTGTGGTGTCGTTGTCTTTGGACGGGACTGGCACCGGTGAGATCGCGACGGGAATCGGTTTTTTCGACCATATGCTGACCGCCTTTGCCAAACACGGCCTGTTTGATATGACACTGCAATGCCGTGGTGACTTGGATGTTGATGGCCATCATAGCGTTGAGGATGTAGGCATCTGCCTGGGTACGGTATGGGCTCGAGCCCTGGGAAGTAGTGAAGGAATCAACCGGTTCGGCAGCGCTTTTGTCCCTATGGATGATGCTTTAGTTAGAGTCTGTCTCGATTTGTCCGGTCGACCGTTCCTTGACCTGTGCTGTGACATCTCCGCAGACAGCGTGGGTGCTTTCGACACATCCCTTCTGGAAGAGTTCCTTCGGGCTTTTTCTGTCCACGGCGGGGTGACGCTGCATGTTGATGTGCTCAAGGGACGAAATGCTCATCATATCATTGAGGCTGTGTTTAAGGGGCTGGGCCGAGCACTGAGGGAAGCCTGCCGAGAAAACCCTCGAATTGAGGGTGCCTTGTCCACTAAGGGCACGCTGGACTCAGGGAAGGACGAATGTCGGTGATTGGTATTGTTGATTACGGAATGGGTAATCTGCGGAGCGTTGAAAAGGCCTTTGAGAAGGCGGGCTCGCCGGCGGTGGTACTGCAGGAGCCCGATAGGTTCGGCGATTGCTCGGGACTGGTCCTTCCGGGCGTTGGTGCTTTTGGACGCGCCGTCGATAACCTGACCCGAGCGGGGATGAAGCGGGCTGTTCTCGATCATCTGGCTGCAGGCAAGCCCTTTTTAGGGATTTGTCTGGGGCTGCAGCTCTTGTTTTCGGAGAGCGAGGAAAACTTCGGGCAGGATTCCGTGCCCGGTTTGGGAATTGTGCCTGGGCGCGTCAGGCGGTTCGGACCTGATTTGAAGGTGCCCCAGATTGGCTGGAATCAGATTCACGCCGTCAAAAACGATCCGCTGCTGGCAGGGATTCCCGACAAATGTTATGTCTATTTTGTTCACTCCTACTATGTGGAGCCTACCGATGCAGATTGGGTGCTGACAACGACCGATTACGGACCCGATTTTGTCAGCAGCGTTTCCAAGGGACCTGTGTGGGGGATTCAGTTTCATCCGGAAAAGAGCAGTGACATTGGCTTGACTATACTACGGAATTTCGGAGCGATTGTAGATGATTATCATCCCGGCAGTTGATATTATTAACGGTCAGTGTGTTCGCTTGAAACAGGGCGACTACGCCCAGAAGGTAGTCTATGATACGGATCCGGTGGCTGTGGTCCGCCGCTTTGCCGAGCAGGGTGCCGAGTTGATTCACATGGTCGACTTGGATGGGGCTAAGGCAGGCGAACCGCGCAATCTCGACACGGTAGTCAAGGCCGCCGCCTCAGTCTCAGTGCCTGTTGAACTTGGCGGAGGCATCCGCAGTCTTGATACGGTCCGCAAGGTGCTGGATGGGGGGGTCGACCGAGTTATTCTAGGCACAGCTGTCTTGGCTAATCCACGGTGGTTGGCGGACGCGGTTCAGGAATATGGCCGGCGCATTGTTGTCGGCATTGACGCTCGCGACGGGCAAGTGGCGGTCCAGGGCTGGCTGGAAACAAGCGGCACGGATGCCCTGACCCTTGCTGAGACGATGAAGTCGGTGGGTGTGCAGGAGATCATCTACACAGATATTGCGCGGGACGGCATGCTGCAGGGGCCTAACCTGCAGGGCTTAGAACGGATGGCGCAGTCAGGGCTTAAAGTGGTGGCCTCCGGGGGCATTTCGTCGTTAACAGATATTTCGGCTGTTCGGCAGTTGGAACCGCAAGGGGTGTATGCTGCCATCATTGGTCGAGCTCTGTATACAGGAGACATAGATTTACGAGCCGCCATTGCCGCGGCGAAAGGAGACGGTGTCTAGATGCTAGCCAAGCGAGTCATTCCCTGCCTTGATGTGAAGGATGGCCGGGTTGTCAAAGGCACGAATTTCGTAGAACTCAGAGATGCTGGCGATCCTGTGGAGCTCGCGGCGATGTATGATAAATCCGGAGCGGACGAAGTCGTCTTTCTTGACATTTCTGCGTCGCAGGAGCGGCGCGGTACGCTGCTGGATATGGCGCGCCGAACCGCAGAACAGGTGTTTATCCCGTTTACTGTCGGAGGCGGCATTCGCACCGTCGCAGATATCCGCGACATACTCAAAGCCGGTGCCGACAAGATTTCGATTAATACGGCAGCCGTCCAGCGGCCGGAATTGATTCGCGAAGGAGCCGAAGGTTTTGGAAGCCAGTGTATCGTGGTAGCCATCGATGTGCGTTGGATTCCGCAAGCCCAAGAGTGGCAGGTGGTAACGCATGGCGGTACGCAGGAGACGGGGCGCGAAGCTGTGGCGTGGGCGCAGGAAGTCGAAGCCTTGGGTGCCGGCGAGATCCTTTTGACCAGTATGGATACGGATGGAGTCAAGGATGGCTACGATCTGAAAGCAACGGCTGCCATTTCCGGGGCCGTCAACATCCCTGTGATTGCCAGCGGGGGAGCTGGGAAACTAGAACACTTTAGAGACGCGATTACCATGGGTAAGGCCGATGCTGTATTGGCCGCGTCGTTGTTTCACTTCCGAGAACTGACAGTCAAGGAAGTCAAAGAGTATTTAATCGCGTGTGGAATTCCTGTTCGTCCGGCTGCCGAAGGAGTCGATGCTTAATGGCAAGTCAACAGCTTGACGGGGCAGCGATCCTCGACGCTGTATATGCAGTGATTCAGGACCGCCAGGAGAATCCGAAAGAAGGTTCGTACACAACGTATCTGCTGACGGAAGGCGTGGACAAGATTCTCAAGAAGGTTGGTGAGGAAGCGTCGGAGGTTATCATTGCCGCCAAGAACACCGACGACAATGAGTTGGTGTATGAAGTGGGGGATCTGCTGTATCATCTGCTTGTGCTGTTAGCAGCCAAAGGTGTCACACCTGAGCAGGTCTATGCGGAACTGCGTTCCCGCCGCTGATAGAACGTTCTGAAAGGGGACATGCACGTATATGGATTATCTTAACCAGCTGAATCCACAGCAGCGTAAGGCCGTCGAACACGTCGATGGCCCGCTGCTGATTATCGCGGGAGCGGGGAGCGGAAAGACCCGAGTCCTCACGTACCGCGTGGCTCATATGGTACATGAAAAGAATATCCCGCCCTATTCCATTCTGGCAGTGACCTTCACGAATAAAGCAGCGCAGCAGATGCAGGCGCGCGTTGCCCAGATTGTGGGTCCGCTGGGGGAGCAGGTGAACATGGGTACGTTTCATTCTACCTGTGTGCGAATTCTACGGCGAGACGCGGAGCGTATCGGTTACAAGAGCAGTTTCCAGATTTATGATACCAGCGACCAGCAGACGGTGATGCGAGACTGTCTGCGCCGGCTCAACATAGACTCCAAGCGATTTGAACCGCGGGCGGTCTTGGGTTCTGTAAGTAAAGCAAAAAACCAACTGCAGAGCCCGCAGGAATACCAAGCCCAGGCGTCTGGGTTTTGGGAGCGCAATGTGGCAGGACTGTACGAGCTCTACCAAAACAGTCTCCAGGCGAATAACGCTGTTGATTTTGATGACCTCATCATGTGTACTGTGCAGCTTCTGCAGCAGGAACCCGAGGTATTGGAGTACTACCAGCAGCGGTTTCGCTATATTATGGTCGATGAGTACCAGGATACTAACTATGCACAGTACGTGCTCGTCAATAAACTAGCCGAGAAACACCGCAACATCTGTGTTGTTGGAGATGAGGATCAGTCAATCTATGCCTTTCGCGGTGCGGACATCCGCAACATCTTGGATTTTGAGACAGACTATCCTGAGGCGTTGGTCATTAAGTTGGAGGAGAACTATCGGTCAACGCAGACCATTCTAGAGGCGGCCAACCACGTGATTCGCCACAATGAACAGCGGAAAGGCAAAGAACTTTGGACCCGGAATCCCAGCGGGACGCGCCTCAAACTGTATCAGGCCGGCGATGAGCGGCGCGAGGCTGAGTTCGTCGGGGATACGATCGCCTCTGGTGTTACTGAAGGCCGTCATTATCAGGATTACACCATTCTCTATAGGACTCACGCGCAGTCGCGGCCAATTGAAGAAGAGTTCATGAACCGCGGTATACCCTATCGGATTGTATCCGGGCTCCGATTTTACGAACGGAAGGAGATCAAGGATCTGCTGGCGTATCTTCGTTTGATCCACAATCTTGACGATGGGTACAGTTTTCGGCGCATCGTCAATACCCCGAAGCGCGGTATCGGCGAGGTCACCTTGAGCCGGTTAGAAGATTACGCCCAAAGTATGGGGATAAACACGTATGAAGTCCTGTCAGAGCTGGGTCAGACCGTGCACATTGGCAGGCGAGCCGAGACAGTACTCGGTCACTTTCGCGAGGTGATTGATGGATTTCGATCTGTGGTGGGTGAGGTGACACTGACGAAGCTTGTGAAGGATGTACTGCACCGCTCAGGTTACCTAGCTGATCTCGAGCAGCAGAAAACGTATGAAGCTGAAACTCGCGTTGAAAACCTTAATGAGTTTCTCTCTGTGACAAAACAGTATGAGAAAGAGCATTCGGCAGTAGACTTGGGTGGGTTTCTCGAGCATGTTTCCTTGATATCTGACGTGGACAACTATGATACAGACGCTGATGTCGTGCATTTGATGACTCTGCATGCCGCTAAAGGGTTAGAGTTTCCGGTGGTTTTTCTGGTCGGTATGGAAGATGGGATCTTTCCCCACGCTCGTGCCCTGCAGGAACCGGGCCAAATGGAGGAAGAGCGCCGGCTGGCGTATGTAGGACTCACGCGGGCGGAGGAAGAACTGTATCTCACGTGCGCTCAGATGCGGACTATTTACGGAACGATGAGCCGGACGTCCGCCTCTTCGTTTCTCGGAGACATACCGGAGGAGCTCTGCGAAGATGTCAGTACTCGGAGGCAGCCGACGCCTCTGTTTCGAGGGGCCTCCGGGGCGGCAAGCAAACCGGCGGCCGAGAGCGATGTGCCCGCATACACTGTGGGAGATAAGGTGATGCACGAGTCCTTCGGTCAGGGGACCGTGGTGTCCATATCTAGCGGAGCGGACCCCATTCTGTCCGTAGCTTTTCCTGATAAAGGCATCAAAAAGCTCTTATCATCCCTCGCACCGCTGACACGGGTATAGGAGAGGATCTCTATGGCTTCTGACGACGTACGACGCCGCATAACTGAACTGCGCGAGCAGCTGCATTACCACAACTATCGCTACTTTGTGCTGGATGATCCAGAGATCGCCGACCGAGAATATGATGAGCTCATGCGTGAACTCGTGGATTTGGAGGATGAACACCCGGAGGAAGTGACGCCGGAGTCCCCGACGCAACGTGTCGGACATCGCCCTGTGTCGGGGTTCGCAGAAGTCGTTCATCGTGAACCTTTGCTGAGTCTGGCCAATGCTTTCGACGAAGAGGAACTGCAGGCGTTTGCAGAACGGACTGTCCGCAGGACTGGCGACGACGTCGATTTTGTGTGCGAACTCAAGTTTGATGGATTAGCTGTGTCATTGATCTATGAGGACGGTCGTTTTGTGCAGGGAGCCACTCGCGGCGATGGTCAGAGAGGTGAGGACATTACGCAGAATCTCAAGACCATAGGTGCCATCCCGCTGGTTCTGAGCGAGCCGGTGTCGGTGGATGTGCGGGGAGAAGTGTTCATGCGGCGTGCCGACTTTGCCGCCCTGAACGAGCGGCGTCGGGAGTCCGGCGAGCCGCTTTTCGCCAATCCGCGCAATGCTGCTGCAGGCTCCCTTCGACAGCTTGATCCTCAGGTGACAGCGGACCGGCCGCTGGATATCTACGTCTACAGCTTGGGGTATGCAGAAAACGCAGGCTTCGCGACCCACGGGGAGCGCCTAGAATTTCTTAAGAGTCTTGGGTTCAAAGTGAATCCCCATGTTAAGTACTGTCCTGATCTAGCTTCTGTGTTGGAGTATATCCTCTATTGGGATGATCATCGAGGTGAACTGCCTTACGATATCGATGGTGTGGTTGTCAAGGTGAATGCAGTTTCTCAGCAGGACAGACTGGGTGCTACGGCGAAAAGTCCCCGTTGGGCAGTGGCCTATAAGTTCGCAGCTGAACAAGGTGTCACTCGTGTTCAGGATATCATTGTGCAGGTTGGCCGCACGGGCGTACTCACACCCCTTGCTCTGCTGGAGCCGCTGCAGATCGCGGGATCAACAGTTGCGAGGGCTACGCTGCATAACGCAGATATCGTCCAGAATAAGGACATCCGTATTGGCGACTATGTCGTGGTGCAGAAGGCGGGTGATGTGATTCCCGAGGTAGTCCGTCCGCTTCAGGAAAGACGTACCGGGGACGAAAAAGTGTTCGAGATGCCGCTGCAGTGTCCAAGTTGCGGAAGTACCGTGCAGCGTGCTTCCGACGAGGCAGCGACCCGCTGCGTTAACACAGAGTGCCCTGCGCAGCGCTTCGAGAATTTGGTTCATTTCGCCTCGCGGAATGCTATGGACATTGATGGTTTGGGACCGGCTATCATACAGCAGCTTCTTGATGCCGATTTGGTTCGCAATCCAGCGGATTTGTATTGGCTGACGGCCGAACAGTTGCTGGATTTGGAACGGATCGGGCCCAAATCGGCCGCCAATTTGGTGGCAGCCATCCAAGACAGCTGCGGCCGTTCTCTGGATCGCGTGTTGTTTGCGCTGGGGATCCGGCATGTTGGCAGTGAAGTAGCCCGGGATCTGGCCGCACATTTTGGGTCTGTGGCGGCCATTATGAATGCTGATCAGGAAGAGCTGGCAGCCGTGCCCTCTATTGGCGAGAAGATTGCTCAGACGGTATGCGAATTCTTCCAAAAGGAGCAGAACCGGAACCTCGTAGCCAGGTTGGAGACTGCAGGAGTTGCGATGGTTGGCGCTGAGGCGCAGCGAACAAAGGATGCCCTCGAAGGGTTGACCTTTGTTGTGACGGGTCGACTAGAAGGTTTTAGTCGTCAGGAAGTGGAAGAACGACTACGAGGCTGGGGCGCGAAGGTCACTGGTAGTGTCAGCCGACGGACCGATTATCTTCTGGCAGGAGATGACGCTGGTACAAAACTAGCCAAGGCGCAGGAACTTGGAGTGACTGTGCTGACTGAAGACCAGCTGGTCGAGGTTTTACAGGAGCGAGGTGTATCTTTTGATAAACCGTGAGGACGTAAAGAAGACTGCCGAGTTGGCTCGTCTTCGATTAACCGATGACGAAATCGACGACTATCAGAACACTCTGAGTGAGATCTTGGAGGCGGCCAATCGTCTCCAAGACGTGGATACGGCGGCGGTCGATCCCGCCGCTCACGCTGTGGAATCGGTGAACGTTTACCGTGATGACGTTCCGAAGCCTGGTCTCGACAGGGACGATGTGCTCCGAAATGGACCCCATGTGGTGGACGGCTTTTTCCGTGTGCCGCGGATCATGGAAGAATAGGGGGACACAATGAATTTGCAGACAACTTCTGCTGTCGAACTGCAGAGGCTTCTGAACGATGGTTCTCTTTCCAGTCGTGAACTCGTGGACCGCTGCGCCGAACGCATCAGCGATCAAGAACCCTCTATTGGTGCTTTTCTCACGCTGTCGCTGGATACTGCCAAGGCTGAGGCCGCTGCCTCTGACGAGCGTCGCCGCCGAGGGGCTTTGCTGTCCCCTTGGGACGGTATTCCTGTAGCTGTCAAGGACAACATTTGCACACGAGGGCTGCGTACGACCTGCGGCTCCCGCATGCTCGAACGCTTTGTGCCGCCCTATGATGCGGCCGTTGTCGAACGTCTTCGGACTGCCGGATTGCCCGTATTGGGTAAGACTAATCTTGACGAGTTTGCCATGGGTTCGTCCACCGAAAATTCGGCTCTGCAGCGCACCTGCAACCCTCGGGACACCCAACGAGTGCCTGGTGGTTCATCGGGCGGTTCAGCGGCGGCGGTCGCAGCTGGGGAGAGTCCTTGGGCTTTGGGAAGCGATACCGGGGGTTCCATTCGTCAACCCGCCGCTTTCTGTGGTGTTGTCGGTATCAAACCTACGTACGGCACGGTGAGCCGATATGGTCTCGTGGCCTACGCGTCATCATTGGATCAGATCGGGACCTTTGGCCGCCGTGTACGTGATGCAGCCTCTTTGCTGCAGCTTATCGCGGGACATGATGCCCGGGACTCGACCTCGCTGCCCGCTGAGACCTTGCAGCTCGGTTCGGACGACCCTTCGGTGCGCGGCCTCCGTGTCGGCTTGCCGCTGGAGTACCTTGAGCATGGTCTGAATGCTGAGATTCACCAGGCAGTCATGGATGCCGTAAGACGGCTGGAGGAAGCGGGGGCGGTGGTTCAGGAACTGCGCCTGCCGCTGACGGATTATGCCGTGGAGACCTACTATTTAATCGCCACGGCGGAGGCAAGCTCTAACCTGGCCCGCTATGATGGAGTGCGGTATGGGTATAGGGCAGAGGCTGACGACTCGCGAGGCATGTTTGAAATGTCGCGCACGGAAGGCTTTGGGGATGAGGTGAAGCGGCGCATCATGCTCGGAACCTACGCCCTCAGTGCTGGATATTACGACGCCTATTACAAAAAAGCGCAGCAGATTCGCACAATGATGCGGAGGGAGTACGAATCTGCCTTTGAACAAGTGGATGTCTTGCTCACACCGACATCGCCGACTACTGCTTTTGCATTTGGCGACAAGAGCACTCCGCTTGATATGTATCTTCAGGACATATTCACAGTGACGAGCAATCTAGTGGGGATTCCAGCTGTTAGTCTGCCGTGCGGCGAGGACTCGCATAAGCTGCCAATAGGACTGCAGATTATGGGCCCGCATTTCTCCGAGGCTCGCCTGGTTGAGACGGCGGAGTGGTTAGAGAGACAGCGAAACGGGGGGGATTCTCATGACCTATGAGCCGGTGATTGGGCTGGAAATCCACGTTGAGCTGCTCACAGCGACCAAACTGTTCTGCGGCTGTTTGACCGGCTTTGGCGCGCAACCGAATTCACAATGCTGTCCTGTGTGCTTGGGCCTGCCTGGCGCTCTGCCGGTGCTCAACCGTCGTGCGGTGGAATTTGCCGTTATGGCCGGACTCGCTTTAGGGTGTAGGATTCACACCCGCAGTAAGTTTGACCGCAAGAACTATTTCTACCCGGACCTGCCCAAGGCGTACCAGATATCCCAGTTTGATCTGCCCTTTTGCGTCGACGGTGCCGTTAGCTTCGAGTTGGACGGAGGCCCTTCTGAAGCTGGCATTACACGAGTTCACCTGGAGGAAGAGGCAGGCAAGTCGGTGCATTCGGGAGACAGTATTCTGGGATCTACGTACTCATCCATCGATTACAATCGTTCGGGTATTCCGCTCATAGAAATCGTGACCGAACCGGATCTCCGTTCGCCCGAGGCAGCCAAAGCCTTTCTGGAACAACTGCGGACAACCCTGCAGTACACGGGTGTATCCGACTGTAAGATGCAGGAAGGGTCGCTGCGGTGTGACGCGAATGTGTCGTTGCGTCCTGTAGGGCAGGAACCATTCGGTACCAAAGTCGAAGTGAAGAATATGAATTCGTTTCGCGCCGTTGAAAGGGCCCTGGCCTATGAAATCCACCGCCAAACAGGCGTGCTGACGGGCGGAGATACTGTATCACAGGAGACGCGTGCTTGGGATGAGGCTCGCGGCGTGACTGTATCAATGCGCTCAAAAGAAGAGTCCCATGATTATCGCTATTTCCCTGAACCCGACCTGATGCCTGTAACCATGGAGGCCCCATGGATCGAGGGTCTGCGTGCAAGGCTTCCGGAGCTTCCCTTGGCTCGGAAGCGGCGTTTCTGCAGGGATTTCAGCCTCTCGCATGATGAGGCTTACCAGTTGACACAGAGCCGTGAGACAGCGGACTTCTTCGAAGCGGCAGCAGCGCTCCATCCTTCGCCTAAGGCCGTTAGTAATTGGATCAATGGCGAGCTAGCGAGGCTTTTGAATGAAGCGGGAGTTGCGATAACGGTCAGTCCTGTGACACCTGAGATGCTGTCGAAACTGCTTGATTACGTCAAGGCAGGCACTATCAGCAGTACAGCTGCGAAGGATGTTTTAGAAGACATGTTTGTGACGAAACGCAGCGCAGAGCTGGTGATCAAAGAAAAAGGCTTGGAGCAGATCAGTGACTCGGACGCCATCGGGTCCGTGGTTCAGGCTATTATTGAGGCACATCCAGAGGAAGCTGCAGCGTTTCGAGCCGGAAAGGATAAGGTTCTGGGTTTCTTTGTGGGACAGGTTATGCGAGAAATGCGCGGCAAGGCCAATCCACAGGTCGTGAACGAGCTTCTGAGGCAAAAACTGCGCAATTAGAGGAGGAAACCGTTTGGAACGGGTACTGTTTTATGCGGCTGGGCTGCCCGTTTATCTGTACGGCTTCATGATCGCGGTGGGCCTTTTCTTTAGTACCATGCTGCTTCTGCGTGAGGGCCGGCGCAAAGGGTTAGGCGGACACCGTATGTTTGATTTTGCTATTGGTGCGTCGGCCTCTTTTCTCATTGGTGCGCGGGTGTTTTCCGGCCTGCAGCACTACGGTCTGGGAATGCTGGCTCGCCCGTGGCTGGTCCTTACGCATCAGTTGGGCCTGCATCAGACAGCCGGTATCGCCTGTGTTATCTTGTTCGGACTTCTTTTTGCTTACTACCATAATCTGCTGCTGTCTGTGTTCTTGGATGCAGTGGCTCCATCTATGGCCTTGTTGGCCGCTTTTGCGGCCTTGGGTTCCAATGTATTTGGCGCGGAGACAGACCTGCCGTGGGCTGTGGTCTTCGGCAATCTGCAGCTTCACCCTCTGCCGCTGTATATGGGTCTGGGTTACTATACAGTGTTCTCGCTGCTTTGGCGTGCTCGGAAGCATATTCGCTTCGACGGGCAGTTGGCGCTCGGTCTCTTTGTTTGCATGACATGGCTGCACGTGCTTCTGATACCGGTTAGGCAGCTTGAGGAGCGCGACCCGATTCTGTTTTGGGGCCTGCTTATTGCTGCGGTTCCGACTTCGGTTTTGTGGGTGAAGCTCTACTCAGAAGGGCGCTTTGCGGCCCTCTACCGGCGGCGTTCCCGCGGGATCTTTCGGCTGTTAACCGATGTGATGGTGTTTATTGTTGTGGCTTTTGTCATGACCACCATGTTCTACCTGCGCGTCGTGTAGTGGCTGCCTGCAGCACGTTTCGAGCACATTCCTAGGAGGTTTCCATGAAAACCAATTCGATTTTACGGCAGATTCGCGAACAACTTGAGGCCAGCGGACACCGCTTGACGCCGCAGCGAGAGACTGTTGTCAAGGCGCTGCTTCAATCTGGGAAGCGCCATCTGAGCGCCGAGAATGTTTTCATGGAATCCAAGAGACTGCTTCCCGACATCGGATTGGCCACTGTTTACAGGTCTCTAGAGCTTTTGGAGAGCCTGAACGTTGTGTACAAGTTGGAGTACGGTGACGGCCAGAGCCGCTACGAGCTCAATCCCGGCTCGGACGAACACTATCACCACCATTTGATCTGTTTGGAGTGCGGCGCCATTACCGAATTCAACCACGACCTGCTTGAAGAGATCGAGGGGAAAATCCGAGCGGAGACTCAGTTTGTGGTGACGGATCACTGTCTGCGTTTCTTTGGGTACTGCAAGAAGTGCCGCGCCAGTATTGACAAGTCCCCTGAAGGAAGTGTAACATGATAGCAGTACATGTTAAGAGATGAAAAGGCTTGGAGTGGGAAGAGTAGGTAGGTCAGCCCTTTCAGAGAGGGATCCGGCGGGTGTGAGGATCCTAAGAAGGCGCTGCCGAACGTCGCCCAGGAGCCGCGGGATGAACAGAAGTAGTCCCTGCCGGAGCGGTCCGTTATATCGCCAATGAAGAGCCTGTACTGCGCGTGCAGGAACTAAGGTGGTACCGCGAAATGATCCTTTCGTCCTTTGTTTGTTGGGACGGAAGGTTTTTTGATTGTCTCCGCAGGCATCGTCTGCAGAGCGAAAATAGAAGGAGTGTGATGGCGGTGAGCAAGCAGATGGCCATGCCGACAACGTATAACCCTCAGGAGGTAGAGAAACGCTGGTATGGGGAATGGGAGGCGAGAGGCTACTTCCACGCAGAGGTGGACCCGGATCGAGAGCCCTTCTGTATTGTGATTCCGCCGCCTAACGTGACCGGGCAGCTGCACATGGGTCATGCTTTGGACGAAACGTACCAAGATATTTTGATACGTTGGAAACGGATGCAGGGGTACAATGCCCTATGGTTGCCGGGCACTGATCACGCAGGTATCGCAACCCAAGCTCGAGTGGAAGAGCACCTGCGGCAGTACGAAGGTTTGAGCCACCATGATCTAGGGCGAGAGAAGTTCCTTGAGCGAGTTTGGGCTTGGAAGGAAGAGTACGGAAGCCGCATCATTAATCAGCTTAAGAAGCTGGGGTCGTCTGCAGACTGGGAGCGAGAGCGATTTACCATGGATGAGGGCTGTTCTCGCGCCGTCCGGGAAGTCTTCGTTGACCTTTATGACAAGGGATTGGTGTACCAAGGGTTTTACAGTGTCAACTGGTGTCCTCACTGCAGCACGACTCTGTCTGATATTGAGGTCAACCATTCCGAACATCAAGGGAAATTCTATCACGTTTGCTATCCCTTGGCATCTGGCGAAGGCCATATTCAGATAGCGACTACCCGGCCCGAAACCATGCTTGGTGATACGGCCATCGCTGTACACCCAGACGATACACGGTATAAGGCATTGGTGGGCCAAACGGTTATCCTCCCGCTGGTAAACCGGCGGATTCCCATCATCACCGATGAGTACGTGGATCCCGACTTTGGTACCGGTATGGTGAAAATCACACCGTCCCACGATCCTAACGATTTCGAGGTCGGGCTGCGGCACAGGCTGGAACAGGTTGAGGTTATTGGTCTCGACGCGAAAATGACCGAAGCAGCTGGCGAGGCGTATGCTGGCATGGACCGCTATGCGTGTCGCCGCCAAGTCGTGCAGGACCTGGACGACCAAGGCCTCTTGGTCCGTGTTGAGGAGCATACCCATGCAGTGGGCGAGTGTTACCGCTGTCATACCGTCGTTGAGCCCTTAGTCTCCAAGCAGTGGTTCGTTAAAATGGAGCCTCTGGCGAAGCCAGCCATCGAAGCGGTTAAGCAGGGGGATATCCGATTCGTACCCGACAGGTTCAGCAAGACATACCTGCATTGGATGGAAAACGTTAGGGATTGGTGCATCTCTCGGCAGCTCTGGTGGGGCCATCGGATTCCTGTTTGGTACTGTTCTGCCTGTGGAGAGGCATTCGCTTCAAAAGTGAACCCGACAGAGTGCCTCCACTGTGGATCGTCAACGATCGAACAAGACCCCGACGTGTTGGATACTTGGTTTTCATCGGCGCTCTGGCCGTTTTCGACATTAGGTTGGCCCGATACTACGCCCGAGTTGGCACACTTTTATCCGACAAGTGTCTTGGTGACGGGCTTCGATATCATTCCCTTCTGGGTGTCGCGCATGATTCTCATGGGATTGGAGTTCATGGGCGAAAAACCTTTCTCCGACGTGCTCATCCACGGACTAATCCGCGACCCCGAAGGCCGCAAGATGAGCAAGTCGT
>SLOG01000116.1 GCA_007132635.1 Limnochordia bacterium | reverse complement strand
ACAAGGTTAAGCAGTTGGCTGACGTCGAGAAAGTCTATGACGAGTCCGAACATCAAGCCCTGAAGGAGCAGATTGAAGAGCTTCTGCAGAAGCAGCAGCGCGAGGACGTGCAGTTGGAGCAGCTCCACGAGCAGAGGAAGGAGTTAGTTTCCCGCCTTGATGAGCTCAAGGCAGCGGAAAAGATTTGGGAGGCGAAACGACAGCAGTGGGCCGTAGCCGGAGAAGCCGTGAGAATAGGGTCCATGGCGCGTCGAGTCCTGCGGGACGCTGCCGAACCCATTGCTGAACAGTACCGGCAGTATCTTTCGCAGATGGCAGCGGCGATATACCGGGAGATAGCGCAAGAAAATGCGCTTCTGCAGTGGGGCGCAGGCTATGAGTTGGAGTTTCACGATCAGCACGACGGCAGGACGAGAACACGTGTGTTTCGCCAGTTGTCTGGAGGAGAGCAGATGACGAGCGCATTGGCGGTGCGCTTGGCTTTGATGCGTGCTTTCGCTGGCATTGGCATCGGTTTTTTTGACGAACCCACAGCGAATTTGGATGGTCAGCGCCGCGAGAGTTTGGCCGCCGCCATTCAGCAGCGGACGAAGGACTTCGACCAGCTTTTCATTATCAGTCACGACGATGCGTTCGACGCCATGGCCGAGAGCGCGTTAGCTTTAACAAAGGATCCGCAGACAGGCATCACGAGGATCCGCGATGCTTTCGACGACGAGGTCGAGGGGGAGTCGGAGGGATGAGGCACTGCGGGCCCCGACCGATTAGGTCCTCTCTTCCACCGAGGGTTAGCGCTTCTCGGACCAGTTCGTAATTCTTGGGATGGCTGTACTGCATTAGGGCGCGCTGCATCGCCTTGTCTCGCGGTCGCTTCGCGGTCAGCACGGGAGTCATGTCGCGAGGATCGATCCCGGTGTAGTACATGCAGGTCGACAGAGTGCCTGGTGTCGGGTAAAAATCCTGAACCTGCTCCGGTACCTGGCCTGTCTGCTTGATAAATAGGGCCAATTCGATCGCTTCGGACAGCCCGGCGCCAGGGTGGCCAGACATGAAGTAAGGCACTAGGTACTGTCGTTTTTTAAGCCGGGCGTTGGTGGCGCCAAAGCGTCCGGCAAACCGTTCGTAGACGTGACGGGGCGGTTTTCCCATGCAGGCTAGTACCTGGGGTGCAGCGTGTTCGGGAGCAACTTTTAGCTGCCCGCTGACATGGTGTTCGCAGAGCTCTTCAATAAAAGATTGGTCGGCGTCCTGCAAGAGGTAATCGAACCGTATGCCCGACCGAATGAAGACTTTCTTCACGCCCGACAGTCGGCGGAGTTTCCGAAGCAGCGTTAAGTAGTCTGTATGGTCGACGTCTAGGTGTCGGCAAGGCTTGGGAGTCAAACACTGCCGTCGCCGACAAGCACCCTGTTTTCTCTGCTTGCGGCAAGCAGGCACTCGGAAGTTTGCTGTCGGTCCCCCAACATCGTGAATGTATCCTTTGAATGCAGGATCTTCGGTAAAAAGGTGAGCCTCTGCCAGCAGCGACTCGTGGCTTCTTGATTGGATGACTCGGCCTTGATGGAAATTCAGCGCGCAAAAGCTGCAGCCGCCAAAACAACCGCGATGGCTTGTTAGGCTAAACCGCACCTCTTCGAGGGCGGGAATCCCACCGGCGCCTTCATACGAGGGATGCCAGCGGCGCATATATGGCAGGCCGTAGATCGCGTCCATCTGGTCTTGGGACAGCGGGAGTGCTGGGGGATTCTGGATCACCGCAAAATCACCGTAGTCCTCAATGAGACGGTTTCCCTGCTGCGCGTCGGCATTCTCTATCTGGACGCGAAACCCTTCGGCATAGGCCTGCTTATCTGCTGCCGTTTCCGAAAAGCGCGGCAGCCAGCGAGGAGAGAAGTGGTTGTCAGGCGCACTGCTCCGAAAGACTGTTCCTCGCACGTGGGTGATTGCATCTGCTGCCATGCCCTGCTGTAGCGCGGCGGCGATTTCCAGGATTGAACTCTCGCCCATGCCGTACACCAAGAGATCCGCTTTGGCGTCCAGCAGTAGTGAACGACGGACCCTGTCGTCCCAGTAATCATAATGGGCGAGCCGTCGCAGGCTTGCTTCGATCCCGCCTACTATGATGGGTGTGTTTTTGTAGGCTTCTCGAGCTCGCTGCGCATAGACGATAGCCGCCCGGTCGGGGCGGCATCCGCGGCGGCCGCCGGGAGAGTACGCGTCAGAACTGCGGGGTTTCTTGGCCGTCGTGTAGTGGCTGACCATCGAGTCCATGCAGCCGCTCGAAATCAGAAAACCGAGGTGCGGCCGGCCAAACTGCCGAAAATCTGCGGGACTCCGCCAGTCGGGCTGGGCAAGGATTCCTACCCGGTAACCGGCGTTGACCAGCACGCGGCTGATCACAGCACTGCCGAAGGCAGGGTGGTCGACGTAGGCATCGCCGCTGACAAACACAAAATCTACGCAATCCCAACCCCAAGCTGAGAGTTCTGCGTCGCTCATAGGAAGAAATGGCATTGTCTCGTCCTTTCTGATTCAAGGAACCCTTGCTGGCGAGTGCATCAGTCTGTCCCAAAGAGGAGTGTCCACGCAGTGAACAGAACGCAGAGGAAAATAATCGTAGATGCTGACGCTTGTCCGCGCAGCTGTCTTCAGGTCATTCGTGAAGCTGCCCAGCGTTTCGACCGTCAAATGGTGACTGCAGCGTCGTATAATCATCAGATTGACAGTGATTGCCACATCACTGTGGGGCCAGAGCGGGATGCTGCCGACTTTGCGGTGGTCAACCAGGCAGCTGCGGGGGATGTTGTGGTCACGCAGGATTGGGGATTGGCGGCGCTGGTTGTGGCCAAAGGGGCAGCGGCGGTTTCGCCTCACGGCAGGGTGTTCGCTGCGGAGGAGATGACCCAAATACTAGAAGAACGGGCACTTAAGGCCCGCTATCGACGATCTGGTGGTCGGACGCGAGGGCCGCGCCGACGCACCAGTGGAGATGACGCAAACTTCCGTTCGGCTTTGTTCCGTCTGCTGGAACGTCCCAACGTATCCCCTAAAACACTATGAATTCGAACCCCTCTTTTGAGTAAGGTTCGAGCGAAACGTGTCCTGAAAGCGAACTGTCGATGGGAAGATTTTCTTCTTCAGCCTTCTCCAATGAGCCGAGTTGGGCAGAACATGCTTTGCAAACCGCTTTGACTAGACCTGCGTCGCGGATCTTCTGCCACAGGGGAGCGTGGGGCGATTGGTCAACATCCCGGACCCGTTCGCAGGAGGCTCCTTCAATGATCAGTGCGACATTGTAACCTTTCTGGTGATAGTCCCAAGTGTTGAGGAGCGCGTGGGCGAAACATGACATATCCCCCTCGAAACTCATGATGGCGATTCTTGTCAAGTGAATCCCTCCTTCGTCTCAGTATTCTACGCATCTGCGCGGATTCCTTGAGACCTTCCTCGTATTTAGGATACAAAAAAAGAGGAGATCGGCATTCCGTCCAGAATTTCCCTGATGTGGGTTAGGGTCGTTTCGGGCTGCCCATGGCTTGTTTTTACGCGCCTCGGACCAGTGCAGGATGTCGGTACACGATTTCTCGCTGGAGGCCCGAACAGACTCGAAAATGGTTTGTAAGGAGGGGTGCCGGGAACCGTTGGTGTCGGGTTTGTTGTTGTAGTCTGGGTTTGCGAGGGATTTTAAGGAGGATGAAAATGCGGAAGATAGTTATTCTGTCTCTGGTCGCAGTGCTGGCCCTGTTTGGCGCCGCTCATGCGATGGAGTACAACGAAGCACCGATGTTGGCTGAACGTGTCGCTAGCGGAGAACTGCCGCCAGTTGAAGAGCGTCTGCCCTATGAACCCAAAGTGATGCCGGCTCCTGAGGAGATTGGCCAATATGGTGGTACTATCAGGAAAGCCCACAGTTGGGTGGACTCCAACTCTGAGCTGGCGATGATGCAGAAAGAGTTTTGGATTGAGTCGTACCCGCGGGAGAGCTTCGATGCTGAGGATATGTCCCCCAATGTTCTACAGGACTTTTCTCATAATGAAGAGGGGACCGAGTTTACTTTTACCCTTCGTAAAGGTATGCGTTGGTCGGACGGCTATCCGGTAACCACGGAAGATGTCCGGTTTATGTGGGAAGATGTATTGGAAAACGAAGACCTGACTTCCGTCTTTCCTGGCTGGCTGCGCCATGGCGGCGAACGTGCTCAGTTAGAAATCATCGACGAGTATACGTTTAAGCTGACCTTTGCAGCGCCTTTCGGTATTCTGCCCGTGTCTATGCAGTCCATCGGCCGCGGAGAGTACAACCAGCTGTTGATGCCGTCGCACTACATGAAGCAGTTCCATATCGACTACACTTCGATGGAAGACCTGCTTCCGCTCATGGACGACGAAGGCCTGGACGAGGACGAGTGGTATAACCTCTTCCACGCTCGCAATACGCCTGGTGATGGAGCATTGAACGCGGACATTGGTTTCCCCGTACTCTATCCTTGGATAACCGTCGACCGTCCTTCGCCTGGAGTAACCATTTTCGAACGCAATCCCTACTATTTCAAAGTCGATGAGGCTGGCAATCAGCTGCCGTATGTCGATCGCCTGCGTTTCGAATTGGTTCAGGACCAAGAGATGATAACGATGAAGGTTCTGGCTGGTGAAGTGGACTTTGAAGGCGGGGCTGGAGGGCTTCCGATCACTAACCTCCCAATTTACCGGGAGAACGAAGAGCAGGGTGGTTATGAGACCCGGTTGTTGGATCCGACTACCATCAACACGCCAGTTAACTACTTCCTCAATCGTACCCATGATGATCTGGTTTGGCGAGAGATCGTAAACGATCCTCGGTTCTCCCAGGCTCTGTCTTTGGGTATCAACCGTGAGGAGATCAATCAGCTCGTTTTCTTCGGTATGGGCGAACCCATTCAGGGGACTGACGTAACTGGTTCGACCTTCTGGGAGCCGGAGTTTTCGGAGGCGTATATTGAATACGATCCGGACCGCGCCAACCAGCTCTTAGATGAGATGGGTCTCGACCAGCGGCGTGATGGCTGGCGTCTGCGGCCTGACGGCGAATTCCTTCGTCTGCCCGTAGAGTTCTTCGAAGTAAACCCGAACAACGTTCCGGTCACAGAGCTGGTCGTCGAGTATTGGAGAGATCTGGGCATTCGGGCGGATATGCGTGTCATCGAGCCTTCATTGTGGTGGCAGCGTCAGCAGGCCAACGAGACAGTCATGTCGGTTTGGCATGAGGACAATGTCCGGGCTTCGCTCCCGTTCTTCTGGTATGTACCGCACTTCCTGTACCACAGTTATGGACCGCTGTGGACGCGCTGGTACAACACCGAAGGCCGTGACGGCGAGGAACCGCCAGAGCACATCATGGAACTCTTTGCGCGCTATGAGACTGTGATGGAGACCACGGACAATGAAGAACGCATT
>SLOG01000184.1 GCA_007132635.1 Limnochordia bacterium | reverse complement strand
GGAACCATTCGTCGCGGGTTCGGGAACTCTCATTCCAGAAGGGGACCTGGACTGGCAGGTGGGCGTATTCGGCGGCGTATGGACGTCGGCTCACGTGGATCCAGAAATTAACAGTGATTTCGCCAATCTGCTGCTGGAGCCTCTGCTGGATGCCCCCGGGCTCACAACGGAAGGCATCCGCGGCAACATTGTCCAAGGCTTTTCGGTTAACGAGACGAGCACCGTGTTCACGTTTACGATGCGGGAGGGCATGCGTTGGTCCGACGGCGTCCCGCTGACAACGGACGACATACGTTTCACCTACGAAGATGTGCTGCTGAACGAAACGTTGACTCCAGCGGTACCCACGTGGCTGCGAAGTGGTGGGCGCGCTGGCGGCACGCCCCTGCAGATTGAGATCATCGACGATTACACGTTTACGATTACGTTTGACGAACCGTACGGTGGTTTCCTGGCCGAACTAGCCATAACAGGCTGGAAAGACTACTCAACCATTCTGAAACCGAAACACTATCTGAAGCAGTTTCACATCGATTACACGCCCCTGGAAGACATGGCTGAGCAGTTAGCTTCGCAGGAGCTGGAAGACGAGTGGTGGCAGCTGTTTGGGATGATGGACATCGCGGCGTGGCAGACTGGCATGGAACGGGCCGTTGGGTTCCCGACACTGCGCCCTTGGATCGGTGTGTACTCGCCGGCTGGCATGGTGGAGTATGAGCGTAATCCGTACTACCACAAGGTCGATACGGCCGGGCAGCAGCTTCCGTATATCGACAAGCTGCAGTCTTACGAAGTGGTGGACTTGGAAGCGCTCACTATGCGGATCTTTACCGGGGAGATGGATTACAACCGGTCGTACACGGCTCTGAACAAAATGGATGTATACGTGGACAACGAGGAGCGAGGTGGCTACAAGACATTGGTTCTCGACCATCACTGCCCGACTGTCTTGACGCTGAATCAGACGTTTGACGATCCTGTTTGGCGGGAAGTGGTGCAGGATGTGCGTTTCCGGCAGGCCTTGAACCTGGCCATCGACCGGGAAGAGATCACGGCCAGCATCTACTTCGGTTTTGCCTCACAGCCTCGCCACACTCCTGGCGGCTACGATCCGGTGGCGGCGGGCGAGCTTTTGGATGCCATGGGTATGGATCAGCGAGATGACGAAGGATTCCGGCTGAGCCCAAGCGGCGAAAGGTTCTATATGGTGATCGAATTCGCCAACTGGGCGCCCGACTTTGTGCCCATGGCTGAGCTGCTGACTGAGCATTTCCGTGCGGTCGATATCAACGCCTCTATGCGGACGATCAGCGGCGAACTGCGAGGGATTCGCGGCACAGGGAACGAGCTGATGGCAACATTGGGATGGCTCCATTCCGAGCTGTGGGCCGATGAGGCCTATCGGGATTACCTACCGGGCGAACACTGGCCGGGCCAGTGGGCTCCGCGGTGGTCGCAATGGTACAACTCGCAGGGTCGTGACGGCGAAGAGCCGCCCGAGCATGTGAAAGAAATGTACCGGTTACACGAGGCCGTAGTTGCTACGGTACCCCACTCTGATGATGGCGCTGCTGCGATGAAGGCGCTGCTGGATTGGCACTACGAGAACATCACGTTTCTGATCCCGGTGGAGTCGGTTGGTTATCCCATGACCGTGACCACCACGCTGAAAAACATGCCCGAATCGGGCTACGCAATTGCAGCTAACCGAAGCGGCGAGCAGTTCTTCTTCGAGAAGTAGCGTGGTTGGTTGTGGTCCCGTTTCTACTCCTTCTTCACATGTTTTGAAGCAGCGGGCAGGAAACTCCCTGCCCGCTGCTTCTTACCTCTGGAAAATGCCGTGCATTCTCAATCGATACCCTTACCTGATCGAATGATGTCATTTTCATAGAAGGGCATCATACAATCCTGTGATCCCTTGTAGAGCTCCTCCGCTACGGTGTCTGAGGACGCAAATGGGTCACCAAGTTTTTCGAGCCAACCGTTAAGCTGCTCCTCCAATTGGGTCTGCAGAGCCTGGTGTTCGGGCGAATTGGCGAGGTTTCTCATCTGGTACGGATCGTCCCGGTCATCATACAGTACCCATGGCGTGTCACGAAAACGCGCATATGTATAGCGCTCAGTGACAATGCCTCGCCATTCGGTAAAGGAGTATGCTTTGGGAACCACGGGCATGTTGATAAAAACAGATGGCTGGACCGTCGCTTTATTCCCTAGAAATAGATCGGACAAATCAACTCCATCGATATGCTCGGGAGCCTTGTCACAACCCGCAAGTGCCAAAAGAGTTGGCATTACATCAACCAAACTGACAGGACTGTTAGAGGTTGAACCTGCGGGAACATGGCCAGGCCAGCGCACTAAGAACGGGATCCCAACGGATTCTGCCCATGGTTTGCACTTCCAGCCTCTTCCCTGGCTGAAGAGCATGTCACCATGGTCACTGGTAAACACAACGATCGTGTCGTCGCTGACTCCGGAGTCCTCGATGGAGTCCAGTATACTGCCAAAGCAGTCGTCCAGAGCCGTAACATGGGCGTAGTAACCCGCGATGGCTGCTTTGTCCACATCATCGCTAACATTGGGTTTGAGGACGATTTCGTCCTCCGGATACATGTCTAAGTAGTCCTGAGGCGCTCGGCGGTACGGGCAGTGCGGGGTGCCAAAGGACACGAACAAGCAGAAGGGACTCTCCTGCTGAACTTTCTCCTGGATATACTCCACAGCCAATTCCGTCTGTTTGAACGGTTCGTACCCGTCAATCCAGTGCGGCTCCGGATCATCGTTAAGGTAGTAGTATGCCTTGTAGTAATCATGATTACAGTTGTAGGCAGCCCAGAAGTCGTCAAAGCCCTGTCTGCGCGGTCCCGGGGGCACAAACACGCCCCGGTCTTCGCAGTCCAGGTGCCACTTGCCGATATAGCCGCACGAATAGCCGTCTTCGTTCAGACAGTGGGCAATGGACTTCAGATCCGTCCGGAGAGCCTTATCGTTAAAGACAACCTCGTGGTTAAGCGTGTGCAGCCCTGTCAGGATTGACGCTCTGGCCGGACAGCATACAGGGGTATTGGAGATCGCTCGGCTAAAGGCCATCCCTTCCTGCGCGAAGGCGGCAAGATTGGGTATCTGCACCTGCTCGCCTTCTAGTAGGCTCTGGCGCATCTGATCGGCGAAGACGAAAACAATGTTGGGCTGTTTGGTTGGTTGGGCACGGGATGTACTCAAATGGTATCTCCTCCATGTCGATGACGAGCTGCCAGGGGCCGGGTTTCACGAGGAAGCTGCCCGCTGGTCCGGCTAGTATTGACCGAGCGTTTTCCCGACCTCGACAAATGTCCTGTAGTTGTCCATTTCGTGAAACCGTGCCAGGAGGTTTCGCATGTTCCCGTGGCAGTGCACCCATACAAGGCCGCCGGCCTCGTGGATTGCATCCAACGTAGGCTTCTCAATCTCAACCACGAACTCATCAAAGTCGCGGTACGACATCAGCGGAGGGATACAAAGCTCAGGCCCAACGTAACCAAAAACGGGGCCGACACCGCGTTTTAGCAGGCTCTCCACATAGCCATGCCACCGGTGTTGGAAGACACGGAGAAACTCCTGAACCAGGGGGACGTTCGGTCACACTCCAGATCGCCAGCGTCTCAGAGCCAACAAGGATCTGCCGGAAGCCCAGCATAAAGAAGCGCTTCATCACCGATTCTGCGTTCCCTCTCGGCGAAACTATCGACCTCTGGTTCAAACCGTTCCCACGGAAGGCGCAGAAATGCCTTGGCTTCCTCTGTATCCGTTATCAGATGCTTGCCAATCAGGCCCGGTTTCCCATCGACGCTTTTGAGGTACACAGACTCGAGAGTGTCCTGCCTGCAGGATACCTGCGTGACTATCTCAACGTAACCAGCGTGCTTTGGTGGGGAGTCGCAAAGGGATCGACTCTCCCCACAGTTTTACGGGGACTCTATCGGTGGGCTTACCCGAGATAGCCCTCAAAAGACGTACGCGACTAGTCATTGCGGTTTGCACCCCTTCTTCTCAGCGACTCCGCTGGTCACCCTCACTCACTGCGGAAGAACATCTGCTCTGTAGACATATACGAAGCCATCGCGTACCCCGCGTGAGGCACATTCCCCAAGCGAGCAGACGAGATGAACGGATCACGCATCTGTTCAGTAATAATGATCATCGGCATGTGATCTCTGAACCAATCGAACAGAGCATCCACCCACTCTTGGTGCTCTTCCGTACCAGGAATGGATTTCTGATGTTCATCATAGATATGGTAAACCTCTTTGACCCAATCCGGCGGTTCTTCACCCAATTCGCCTTCCGAGTTCCGCCAAGTCTGACATTCTACGCTCCATCCCCACTAACCAGGCAGGAAGTCGGTGAAAATGTCCTGCCAACCGCCTGGATGCAGGTAACTCACAGTAGCCTGGAGTTCATTGGCCGTTCGCTTCTGGGCGAGGTACTCACCAGCCACATGTCGCATGCTGACGTCCAAACCAATGTCCTGCAGGTACTCCACAACCAATTCCGAGGTGGGGAGTAATTCCGGGATATCCGAGTGCGTTTCAATCAGGATGTCAAATGGTTCGCCGTCGGGTCCGAGACGGAAACCAGCACTGTCTCGTTCTGTCATACCTAGTTCGTCCAGCAGTGCTTCGGCTTTTTGGGGGTCGAATTGAGCGTACTCCTCGTACACCCACTCCGGCAGATCTGCTTGCCCGAGGAGCACACTATCCAAAACCTCCTGGCGGTCTATGGCATAGCTAAGAGCTTGACGAAAACGAATGTCGCTCACGAGCTCCTGCCAAACTGGATCCTCATACGTGTCGTTGATGATAAGGTTTGCGGCGGCCAGCACTCTGGGATACAGAGTGACTCGATATCCCGCTCGGTCAGCGTTCTCTTGATAGACAGGCAGATGGGGCAGTCCCGATATAGATCGCAGGTAGTCGATCTCCCCGGTAATGGTTCGCATGACACCTGTCTCGAGATCGCTCACATGGTGGGACTCGATCCGGTCGATGTAAGGAAGCTGGTTGCCTTCCGTGTCCACTTTGAAGTAGTAGGGGTTTCGCTCTAGGCGCGTGACTCCGGACGGACTCTCGACGCGCATCCACGGATACAACACAGGGAACCCGATGGCGTCACGGTTTTCGATTTGCCAGCTGCCAATGTCCTTGGTGTTGAACAAAACCCACCACTCGTCCGTCAGCTCCTGTTCGTCGAGATAGTCTCTCATGTCCTCCAACGAAGTGTAATCAATGTGAAACTGCTCCAGGTAGTGCCGAGGCTTGAATATGCCAGCTACACCGATGACCCATCGCATGGCTAGCTTGGTGGTAAACGCACCGTACGGTTCGTCAAAAGTCAGTCTAAATGTGTACTCGTCAATGATGTCTAATTCGACAGGTGTTCCGTTGGGCCGACCCCCGCTGCGGAAATTCTG
>SLOG01000127.1 GCA_007132635.1 Limnochordia bacterium | reverse complement strand
GTGGTGTCGAGAGTGAACTCCGTTCAAGGAAACAGTGAATCGATTGCTTCCGCGACGCAAGAGCAATCGGCTGTGGTCGAGGAGATTGCCGGCTATGCCACTACGCTGCAAAAAATGTCGGAGGAGCTCACAGACCTACAGAAGATGGGATAACTGGCTATGTGGTGAGCGCTGCGGAGGCAGAGGGGAAGGGGTTTTGGATTGAGAATTCGATTCCTGGGGACAGGGGCGGCGACGGCTATGCCTTTAGCATTCTGCAACTGCTCCGTATGCACCGCCGCGAGGCGGGGCCGGGGAAAGGACATTCGCCGGCGGTCATCTGTCCTCGTAAATGATGATCTCTTGATTGATCTGGGGCCGGACACCATCGTGGCCGCAGCAGAAGCTGGGATTGACGTTCCCCAGATAGATTACCTGTTACAAACCCACGCCCATTCTGATCATTTTGATGCTGGGCATTTGATAACTCGACACCGAGACTATGCGAATCAGGACATACGTCAACTGCGAGTTCTTGCCTCGGAAAAGACCTTGGCAGCCATGAATCTTGAGCTTCAAAGGGAAGCGGATGGTATCAACCTATGGGACCCAGTAGACCAAGAGGCCATGTCTCTCCGGCTCCAAATCCTTGAGCATGGGCAGAGCATCACCTGGGGCCGCTACCACATCAAAGGCATTGAATCTCTCCATGATACCCAGCAGGACGCCCTGGTCTACCTCATCACCGAAGCGGGGAAATCCTTTTTCTACGGTGCGGACTTGCTCCACTTGTCGGCGAGGGCATGGGCCGAACTAGAAGGAGAGCGTCTCGATATACTGGTTCTTGATCAGACCTACGGAGCTGGACACAATGCCGGTGGGCACCTCGACGCTGAACAGGTACAAGGCGTACTCCGGAAAATGAGAGAAACCGGAATCATCGACGAACGGACACCGGCGTATGCTACGCATTTGTCCCATGAGGGCAATGGCGTTCACGAGACTGCCAACTCTCTTGCGGTGCAGAGAGGGTATGCGATTGCCTATGACGGGCTATGCGTTGAGGTGTAACTTTCGTGACCGTGAAGATGACCAAAGACCGGCACCTCTGTAGGTGTGCCGGTCTTTGCCGTGGGGCGTCACCGCCCAAAATACAGCCACAGGGCTAACACAACCAAGATAATAACCAAGGACGTTATTCGCCGTCGAATACGGCTGCGCGGAGTGGACTCGGGAGTGTGCATGGGCATCGGACCGACCTCCTTCCCGATGGGTCTACCATAGTGTTTCGACGACCCTTACCATTCCATGGGCATGATCATCTCACCCAGAAATCGCGGGAGGTGTGGCCGGGGGAAGATCGAAATAAAGACAAAAGAAGCTTTCTTGGAGGTGGAGTGTTGAAACGCCAGATTATTCTCGTCTTGTTTGTCTTGGTTCTGTCTGCGGGCCTAGGAGCTACTGCGGAGGGTCTCTTCTGCCTCAGCATGGCACAGGATTTCGATGAAGTGGCCCTGGAAGACTATGCGGCCCACGACGGTTGGCAAGCGGTGTGGGACGCTGCGTATGAAGAAGCCGCGCAGTCCCTGGACATGGCCGGAGACTGGCTGCTGGTCAGCGCCATACTGGAGACGCCTTTGATCCGTTGGGTCAGGATTATGGGGGAAGCCGACCGCGAGGGTTACGATGCGAGAGCTACGCAACTGCTGTACCAGGGACAGATCACCGATTACCCACCGCATAGAGTCCTAGAGGTCGGCGTCAGTCTTTTCGGTCTCGAACCAGAGCATCTCGCTAAGGAGAAGGTGGATTTCGTCCTTGAGGACGACCAAGGGCATCGTTGGGACGAACATCGCAACATTAACGCTGATAGTGATCGCCAGGGAAGACGAAGAAACATATGCTCTTAGCTGGGCCTTGGAGCCACTGCCTTAAGCCTACATGAGGGAGGATCGGTGTTATCTATTGCCAGTCTCTTTAGCCCGAGATTAAGAGGGACGAGTGTAAAGGACCCGATTCTGAGACCTCCGCCGAGGATCTTCTGAACTATGCGGCGGTAGAGACGTATCTGAACAAAGGGACCATCCATTTCCTATCACCCGACTTGGTTCCTTTGCGGGGCCAGGTCGGCGTTTTCCTCTAGTGTGCCAAAAAGGCTGTTTATTTTCTCGATTTTGACTAGTGCCGGCTCACCTCGTTTACCTTAAATGCCAGGTAAACGAGGTGCTTTGATGCCCTCGTCCGTGGAAAAGCGGAGAAAATCAACGCCTTCCTAACTGTCTTGGTCTAACGCAAGAACCTCCACGTAAAAACGTCGGCGTCGTCAATCACACGGTAGTCTGAGCTGACAACCAGTATCAGCGGAGCTGGGTAGGTATCCTGGCGTCGGCGGTTATCGTAGAAGACCATGTCAAAGCTTAGCAGGCCGGCATCGCGGATACGGGGAGTCGTGACCTCCAGTACCATTTGCGGCACCGCAAAATACACCTCATTGCGGTGCGGACTCTTCTCAAAGCCGCCCTCAAAGGACACCACATGTACTTCCCCGCGGTGGCGTGTTCCCAGCATGTAAGTGTCATCCAGGACCAGGCGATCAAAGCGTCCATTGTCTAGGAGCCGGCCCAGATCCACGTCGATGTCGAGGAAATGATCATCCCATACCACAAACTGGTCGGCAGCAACGGCGGCATCTACAGTCTGGACCGGTATGGTGTAGCGGCCCTGCCATCGGCTGTCGATGCTGATGGCACGGATGTCAATGTCTTCCGGAACGCCGCGTCTCCAACGAGGGTGTTCATCGTGTACGGGATGATCGTCCCGCCACGGGCGCCCATTGCTTACCGCCTGTCTGGATGTCAACCACACGGTATGGGCCGGGACCGTCACTGAAAAAGATTCAAAGGCATCGGAGCGGCGATCTGCTGGAGCGATGGTGAAGCGTTCGCGACTGCCGCCGGTATTAGCAATCGAGACGAAGAGTACGCCATCCTCTAACCAAGCTACGGCCGGGCTGTCCATTCTCGAGAGCTCATCTGTGTGCCACGAATCATTGGCATGGACCGTACCCGAGAGCAGCAGAAATGTCACTAGAATAATGGTTAGGTGTTTCACGGCAAACTTCCTTTCAAGGTAGAGTGTACCAGACCCGACCCAAGCCAACCGGTGCGCACCGGATCTCGCACAAATAGTTTTCGCTGCTTCTCCTAATTCTGCGCGGGTCTGACCCCGATCTTGCGGTCGGGTCCGCGCGGGTCTGACCCCCATCTGACAAGAAACGGAGGATGTCAAGAATGAAAAGAGCAAACAGGTATGCCGACTCCTACTCCATTTGTTGGAACAGCCCGAGTGCAGACTCCAGTGAATCGATGCCACTTGGGGGAGGTGATGTGGGCCTGAATGTCTGGGTGGAGGATGGGGATGTTTTTTTCTACATGGCCAAGGGTGATGCCTTTGATTCCTATAACCATCTGCTGAAGCTCGGGCGTGTACGGCTACGCTTTGATCCCAATCCGTTTCTTGACGCCCGGGAGCTCGCTCAGGCCCTGCGGCTGCGGGACGGGTGCATCGAAATCAACGCAGTGCACGACGACTGCGGCAAACTGTGGCTTCGCCTTTGGGTGGAGCGGACGAGGCCCGTGATCCATGTGTCCGCGCAGAGCTCTCGGCCCCTCGCTTTGGATGCCGCCTACGAATCCTGGCGTACATACGATCGCGAGCTGCCACTAGATAGGCGGCAAAGCCGCTTTCACGCCTTCGGCACCAGCGGGCTGCCCGCCCGGGTAGTTGTCAAGAGCGATGTGATTGGGTTTGGGAATGCAGACGTTGAATGGTATCACAGGAACGCAGGCAAGACGATCTTTGACTACGAAGTCGAGCAGCAGGGCCTGGATGCGGATACATCGTTTCTTTGGAACCCGCTTCAGAATCGCACGTTCGGCGGCCGCATGACAGGGGTCGGTTTGATCCCCAACGGAACTCAGAGTGGGCGCTACATGTCGAACCTTTACTCTGGTTGGCGCCTATCGAGCCAGCGACGGTCGAAATCGCAGGAGATTAACGTCTTTCTGCACTGCGCGCAGACACCATCTCTAGAGGACTGGAAAGAGGGCCTCCAAGAGCTTGTGAAAGACAATTCGGTCCCCCTGGAAGAGCGCTGGCAGGAACACAGAGAGTGGTGGAACGCCTTTTGGGAACGCAGTTTCATCGCGGTAGCCCCCGACGAACCGGAATCCGCGGCCTGGCAGGTAGGCCGGAACTACCAGCTGTTTCGGTTTATGCTGGGCTGTACGAGTCACGGCCCGTATCCGACGAAATTCAACGGCGGTTTCTTCACCTTCGATCCCCAAAAGATACCGGATGACTATCTCCGGAATTCCGGTGAACCGCCGGACTACCGGAAATGGGGCGGCGGCAGTTACACAGCCCAGAATCAGCGGCTGCTCTATTGGCCCCTGCTCAAGTCCGGAGATTTCGACATGATGCGGCCGCAATTCGAGTTCTACCGACGAGCCCTAGCAAACGCCAGCCTGCGGGTTAGGCGCTACTGGGGGCATGCCGGCTGCTGTTTCACCGAGCAGATGAACCAGTACGGCTTGCCCATCGGAGCCACCTATGGCTGGGACGACTCCTATGTGGAAGGCCGGGAGCGTCGTGCCGAGTACGAAGACGGTGTAGAAGTGGTATCGGCCGTGTCCATGCTCTACGAGTCTCAGCTGGAGTTCGCCTGGATGATCCTGTTGGCCCACCAGTACACCGAGTTGGATATCGAACGCTATCTCCCCTTTATTGAACAAGCCGTTATATTCTATGATGAACACTATCGAGCCCGGCAGCGGCAGAGAACACAGACCGAGTACGGTCCCGACGGCAAACTCGTCCTGTATCCATCTAACACCCTCGAGGATCACCGAGATGCAAGGAATCCAGCCAGTGTGATTGCGGGATTGACGCGAGTTCTCAGGGCTCTCTTGGATCTGCCCGCAACGTGCCAATCGGCGGAGAAGAAGCAGCGCTGGCGAACCATTCTGGAGCATCTGCCGCCGTACCCCTTAGGCGAGCGAGAGGGAAGCGCGTACATGAAACCGGCGGACAATTGGGAGCATCGCCACCTCCATAGCCCCGAGATGTATCCCTTGTTTCCGTATAGGCTCACCGATCAGGATCCCCAGCTGCTGCAGATCATGCAGAACACCTGGGAGCTTGGCCTCGATGAAAACGCCCGCAACTCCGTCGAGTGGTGGGTGCAGGGCGGGGTGCACGCAGCTCGTTTGGGCCTGACGGATCACTGCCGCCAGTGGATGCTGCGCAAGCTCGCTGATGAGGGACCAGCTTCGATATACAGGTTTCCGGCTTTTTTCCAGTCCCCCGATCACCCTCCGGACCACAACCATGGCGGCGTGGCCATGATCGCTCTGCAGGAAATGCTTCTGCAGGCGAAGGGTCGGGAGCTGCATCTCTGTCCCGCCTGGCCGCCGGAGTGGGATGT
>SLOG01000400.1 GCA_007132635.1 Limnochordia bacterium | reverse complement strand
CCAGGTCCGATCACCATGGGTTCATCCGGCAATCGTTCCTCTACAGGAGGAAGCTCACCCGAGACCACTCGTTCGGCCAGCATTGGAGCTTCCTGGTAACCAGAGGCAGCCGCTGTACTACCCAACAAGCACACGATTAAAACCAGAAGCGCAGCACAACCAAGCCTTTTCATTGTTCTTCCTCCCTTTTCCTTCCTTATGTCCCGCTTTCAAACCGAAAGCATACGCAGCCTTTATATACCTGCCCTCCTTCTTCTTAGAATCACAGGCCGGATACAGCTACTCTACCACCGTCTCCGGCCAGCGTGGATACTGGTTCAGATAACCAGGCACTTCGGGTGCTTCATAGGGGTAGAACCGCAGCCCATCGCCGTCTAGGGCCTCGCTGAACCCATACTCCCGGTAATAAGCTGCCAATTGCTGCCGACAGTCCTCGCAGACGGCTGGGTGCGCCGCTGCGATATTCTCAAACTCATCCGGATCGCTGGCCAGATCAAATAGCTCTTCCTGGCCGCCGTTGGTGTGGTAAATGTATTTCTTATCACCCCAGCGGAGCATAAATTTGAGGTTGATGCCTGTACCGTATTCCGCAACCACGCAATCCCTGCCGGAAGCATCAGCTGATTGCGCTGCCTCTGTCAGATTCATACCAGTCGTACCCTCTGGCACAGCAGCACCCACAGCCTGAGCCAATGTCGTGTAAATGTCAGGAAGAATGGCGAATTGCTGCCGGTGCTCCCCTTGGGGGAAGCGCTGAGGCCAGCTCATGATAAAGGGCACCCGCGTCGACGCCTCGTAGTAACAGCGTTTGCCAAAGGCATGGTGGTCGCCCAGCATCTCTCCATGGTCAGCGGTTAAAATGACAATCGTGTTGTCTCGTTTTCCCTCGGCCTCGAGAGCATCCAAAACACGGCCGACCTGTTTGTCCAGCTGAGTCACAGTACCGTAATAGTACGAACGAATTTTCTGGATCTCTGCAGTGCTAAGGTTACCGGTGCCACCAACTTTGTACCCGTTTTGGTACGGGATGATCCGATCGACTGGATCCATATCGGAATCAGCCGTCGCAGGCTCAGGAATTTCATCCAGTGGATACAGGGTGTCGTAGGGCGGACACGGGTCAAACGGCGGATGGGGTTTGAAAAAGCCCGCATAAAGGAAAAATGGGCGGTCGCGGTTCTTCCGGATCACATCAATGGCTTGGTCAGCCGTCCAAGTACTGCCGTGCACCGCCTCCGGCAGTCTGGAGACTAAAGGCACATAGTACTTTTCGCTGCGCGGCCCATACGGTTCGACAATGTCTTTGTAACCAGCGTTCCAGAGAAACTGAATGTACTCGTCGTCAAAAAAGTGTCGGGGCACGCCTTCCGACAGCCGCATGCGGTCAAACCCAAAGTGTTCACGGGTCGGTATGAAGTGCATCTTCCCAACAGCACTCGTCGAGTACCCACGGTCGCGGATCAAGCGGGCCAGGGGTACAAACGGCGCGGGATGCTTCGCCGTATTCTCCAGCATACCCAATTCAAACGCGTTCTTCCCGGAAATCAGGGCATGCCGGGCCGGGACACACACCGGGGTTTGACTGTAGGCCCGGTCAAAGCAGACTCCTGACGCTGCCAGCCGATCGATGTTGGGTGTCTTAACCACCGAATTGCCATAGCAGCCCAACACATCAGCGCGCAGCTGATCGCAGAGTATGAGGACAATATTCGGTTTGTCCATGGGCAAACACAACTCCTTGTACAATATATTTCTACTTCTTGTTATACACTAGTGTCCTCTGACAACTTTTGTCATGAAGGAGGACCCGACCCCATGACCGGGCCCTGCCTCCGTTCACCCAAACTAGCTTTTCTGCTACTCGTTCACAAAGAAGTACTGCTCACCGCTGTGGCTGGCCTCCAAGCTCCAACCCCCGTGCGGCACGTTACGCAGGTTCTCCGGCACGATGAGCGGATCGGAGACGTCGCCTACCAACCAGATATAGTATAGCTGCTCCGCATGGATCTCGTAGATCTCTTCCATGGCCGCAGCATCCTCCGCACTGCGGGACGGATAGCGCTGGCGAATGCTGTGCAGCTCATACATGCGTTGAATGGGCTCGGGCGGCTCAACGCCGGATTCGCCATCTGATGTGAACCACGCCCCCCATTCCGGGCCTGCCATCTGCCAGTACTGCCCGGGCAGATATTCATTCTTCACTTCATCTCGCCATTGCGGCTCCGGCATCCAGTTAAGGGTAGCTTGGACCTCATTGGCGCTGACTCGCTGTCCCCGCAATTCCGCACTGATCTGCCGCACATCCGTCCGAATACCGACGTCGCCAAAGTACTCGGCCAAAAGCTCGGCTGTAGGCGTCATGTCCGGGCTGATTTCGGCAATCTCCATGCGGATCTCGAACCGGCTCCCGTCCGGAGCCAGCCGGTAACCTTCCGCATCCCGCTGGTTCATGTCCATGGCATCCAGCAGTTCACCAGCTTCGTCCGGATCAAAACGGCCAGGCATGCCAATAGTCTCCGGATTTTCCGCCATGCCGAAGAACACACTGTCAACGATCTCCTGGCTGTCGATCGCAAGACTCAATGCTCGACGGAAACGCACATCTCCCGTGACTTCGCGCCAAGCCTCATCGGGATACGTGTAGTTGATAAACAGCACCACAGGGTTGTTGTGACGCCCCAGCAGCACCGTACGGAACCCACTGCGCTCCTCATGCTCCCGATACAAGGCCATCTGGGAAAGGCCTGTGTGATCGTGGCCCATGTAGTTAGTCTCACCCGACAGAGCCCGCAGCTGAATCATCTGCATGTCGGTCACGTAGTGGGTTTCGACCCGCTCAATGTAAGGCAGCTGCCGGCCTTCGGTGTCGACTTTGTAGTAGTAAGGGTTCGGCTCGAAGGCAATGACTCCGGGGGGAGCCTCTACTTGCACCCAAGGATACAGCACCGGAAAGCCAAGGGCCTGAGGCCGCGTGAGATCCCAGTTCGTGGCATCGCGGGCTTCGAAGAGCAGCCACCATTCGTCGTCGAGTTCCTCGGCAGCCAAACCCTCGGCCATATCCTCTAACGGCGTGTAATCAATGTGGTAGTCCCTAAGGAAATGGCTCGGTTTGATGAGATCCGTGTAGCCGACCCAATTCATGTAGGTGATGTCGCCGATAAATCCACCGTACGGTTCGTTAAATCCGATCGTAAATGTGTAGTCGTCGATGATCTGCAGATCCATGGGCTCACCGTCGGGACCGCGGTAGCGGTGAGGAAACGTCGGCTCGAGCATCTCATTGTGCATGACGTCTTCATACGCGAAACGAACGTCTTCTGTCGTCAGCGGTGTGCCGTCCGACCAGCGCATCCCCTCGCGCAGCCGAAACGTAAACAGCCGATTGTCGTCACTGATGGTAAACTCCTCTACGATCTCGGGCCGTACGCCTTCAGTCCGCACGCCCGGCGCACTGATGAGCGTCTCATTCATCATAATAAACACATGGGCATCCCAGTCCGGTGCCGAGTGGGCTAGGCGAAGGACACCGCCGTACTCTCCCGGCTGCCAGTCTACGTTATCTTCCGGCAGGATGACACCAGGGCCTACAACCAGAGGATTCTTCGGCAGCCGCTCGTCCACCGGCGGCAGCTCTCCCGTGCGAACTCGCTCCGCATGGATCGGAGCCTCCAGATACTCCTGGGCACCGGCCGCACCTGTTAAGGATAGGCAAAGAAAAAGGACAGACAACAACACAATTCCGAAGCGTCTAGCTGAATGTTTCATGAGTCCCCTCCTAAAAAGTTGGTATTGTGTTAATTCCTCAAGCCCACGCGATCTCCTGCAAAGAAATCGGGATCAAGGGAAGGCGGGAACCAGTTGGCCGGTTTGGGCTCCTAACAGCGCTCGCCGTGTCCAAGGGTTGAGCAGCCGGTCGTCTGTGGTTTCCATCCAGGCCACCAAACGTGCCCGCAGCCGAGCCAACTCGTGGTTGTACGAGCTGAAGGCAGCAAGATTGCACAGTTCCGCCGGGTCATCGTCTAGATCGTATAGTTCGTCTTCCGCCGAAGCATTCCACACATACTTCCACCGCGTATCGCGCACCATCCTTTGGCTGTAGAGGCCGAACTGGTTACCGTAGTACGGCACAAAGATGTCGTCCCGCCGGACTCGATCCGGAGCGAGGGCAGCAGCAGGCAGCAGGTCCAGGCCTGAAAAGCCGCTGGGTACAGCACCCGTTCCGGCAGAACAAAACGTTGCCGCCAAGTCTAGACTGTTCGAGACAAAGTCGTTGCACACGACACCGGCAGGCAGCACCCCAGACCACCGCATGATTAGCGGCACCCGGACCACTTCCTCGTACATAACGAAGTGTTTATCTATCATCCGGTGCGAACCGCACATGTCCCCGTGATCGCTGGTAAACACTACCAGAGTTCGCTCTGCGAGGCCGGAAGCGGCCAAATAAGCTAGTATGCGCCCGATTTGGGCATCCAACAGAGTGATCTCGCCCAGATAGCGAGCGACAATAGGTGCCCAGTCTTCCCAGCGCCAGTCTTGTATATCCCAGTTATGCAGCTGATTGCGCTGAGCATAAGGTTTGTTGACAAAAGCCTCTTCCCAGTTATCCCATGGTTCGATATCTGCCGGATTGTAGAGACTGGCGTAGGGCTCCGGCACAACATTCGGCAGATGCGGTTCCCAGGGATCCCACCGCAGAAAGAAGGGCCGGTCGCACTGGGTCCGTTCAGCCAGTAGGCGAAGAATATGATCGGCACCCCACGCCAACCTGGTCTGATCGGGCCGAATTCCCCAATCCGTCTCACCAAACCACGAGTTATTCATGGGCTGCGGCGGCAGGCCCTCCTGTTCGCGCCAGCGAAGATAGTCGCTCTCAGGAACGTAATCATGGAAGCCGAAGTGTGTGGGATCCTGCTCCGAATGTACATGCCACTTCCCTACATATCCTAGATAGTAACCGGCCTCGCGCAGCATCTGGGGGAACACAGGCAGCCCGTCTCGTAAAGGGCGCGGCGCTTCGGTGTCCCAATTAGTTATAGACAAATGCTCTGATGGCCAAACTCCGGAAAGCAGGCTAGCTCGCGCCGGTGTGCAGAGCGGAACCGTGCAGAAGGCGTTTCGAAAATCGACGCCCTCACCGGCCAATCTATCGATATGCGGCGTCACTGCTAAAGGGTGCCCATGCACACCCAGGCAGTCCCAGCGCTGTTGATCCGTGTAAATCAAAAAGACATTTGGTCTGTCCATAGTGTACCACCTCGAAATTCTCTCTCGCTCGTCTTACCTATATATTTGGACAGACCTCTGTATATTCCTGCTGGAATTTGCACTTTCAGCACAAAGAATTTACCCCGCCGGGCGCGAAACCCGGAGGATTTCAGAATATAAAACAGAATAAGTGGGCAGACGTTGGTTTACTTACGAGATAAGGAGTTTGCTATGGTCACGCAGCCCAAATACATCCGCATTGCCCGCTATATT
>SLOG01000074.1 GCA_007132635.1 Limnochordia bacterium | reverse complement strand
TCTGCAGTACACAATGGCTCCATAGGGAGTACGAATAGCTATTGCGACGACGTCAGCGATACTGTGGTTCACGTGAACGAACTCAACATCGAACGAGCTTAACTTCACACGATCGCCAGCCTTGACTTCCCGCAGCTCAGTAGTTCGCTCCAATCCGTGTTCCTTCAGTTTGAGTTTGAGGAGTCCCAGCGTTAACTTCGTCCCGTGGACGGGGACGTTGATTTGGCGCAGCAGGAACGGCACACCCCCGATATGGTCTTCGTGGCCGTGAGTCAAAAAGATCCCCTTGATTCTGTCTTTCCGTTCTAACAAATAGCTGAAATCTGGTATCACAAGATCGACACCAGGCATGTCATCTTCTGGGAACATCACACCCGTGTCAATTATCGCGATTTCGTCGCCAATTTCCACAACCATCATGTTCTTACCAATCTCGCCAATTCCACCTAGGGAGATCAGTCGTACTCGTTTGTTTTTTGCCATAGGCAAACACACCTCCAGTTTTCGTGTATCGTCCACTCAATGACAATCCGATCTATCACTCCGTGTATACACAATTCGTAAGAACCGATCAAGAACACTACCGTCCAACAAGATTTGAGCACTCCTTAAGAGTGCTCTAAGAAACCGTAGTGCCGCAGTACATCCTTGATTTGCTGTTCTTCGGATGGAGTCAAATCGACCAAAGGAAGACGCAGCGGCCCCGTCTTAACACCTACAAACTCCAAGCTCCGTTTCACGGGCGTTGGGCTAGTCGTGATGAACAGCGCTCGGAAAAGCGGCAGCAGTTCAAGATGAATGGCAGTCGCGCTCTTCACGTTTCCGTTCATAAAGGAGTCGATCATCTCCTTAATTCTCCGGCCAACAAGATGCGAGGCGACACTCACTACCCCGACACTGCCAACGGCCAGCATCGGTAGTGTCAGCGAGTCATCACCGGAGAATATAAGAAAATCCTCCGGAACCAATGCACGCAGACGCGCCACTTGATCCAAATCCCCGCTCGCCTCTTTCATAGCTTTGATGTTATCGAACTCAGCCAAGCGAGCCACCGTTTCAGGTGTGATATTCACGTTGGTACGCCCCGGAACGTTGTAAAGCATAACCGGCAGTGACGCTGCACGGGAGATGGCCTCAAAGTGCCGATAAAGCCCCTCTTGACTCGGTTTGTTGTAGTACGGCGTTACCAACATGATCCCATCGACGCCACACTTTTCCGCTTCTTCTGTCAACCTTATGCTGGCACCCGTGTCGTAAGAACCCGTGCCTGCGATAACCTCTGTCTTGCCTCCGACGGCATTTACAATCTCTCGGAACAGATTCAGCTTCTCGTCATGACTCAGAGTCGGAGCCTCGCCCGTGGTGCCGCTGACGACGACTCCGTCAGAGCCGGTATCTGCCAGACGATCGGCAAGAAACGCCGCCTGCCGGTAATCCACCGAACCATCCGGTTTCATGGGCGTCACCATCGCCGTAAACAGCTGTCCTGCCTTCACTGAAACAACCTCCTAGACTACAGTCCGAGTTGAAACTCCGTATGCAGAGCTTCAACCGCCTGTGCAAGTTTCTCTTCGCGTATCAAACATGAGATATTTGCATGGGAATCGGTCGTCTGAAAAATATCCACACCCGCCGCATCAAGAGCGCGGACAACACGAAGCATGACGCCTGGTACACCATGCATCCCCGCTCCCACAACAGAAACCTTGGCAAAACCGGTTTGGACTGTCGACTCGAGTTCGAGACCGACAAGCGCTTCCTGAGCTTGAGAAGCTAACGGTTCATCAATGATAAAGGCGATCCGATCAGGAGACACGTAAATGAGATCGACGCTGATGCCGTTGTGACTCATCGCATCGAACACGCGCAGAGTCTGTTTTGAACGGTTGAAATCCACCGTACCAGTCACTTGAACCTGTGCACGACCGCTCATATGCGCGATACCAGTCACCACACGATCGTGTATTTCGGCGCCTGTTCCGTTGACACTGCCGGGCCCAATAATCGTCTGTTTTCCGCCGGACGCCGATAAAACCTTGATCACAAGTCCTTGTTCGGCTGCAATCTCAACAGCTCGCGGGTGCAGCACACGAGTCCCTAGATGTGCCATCTCCATAATCTCGCGATAGGTCAATGCCTCAATAGTCGACGCCCGGGGAAACAACTTAGGGTCAGCCGTCTTTACACCATCTACGTCGGTATAGATCTCGACGCACTCAGCGTGCAAAAACGAGCCAAGAACCACAGCTGTCGTATCGCTGCCTCCGCGGCCCAAGGTTGTAACGTCTCCGTCGTCGGTGATTCCCTGAAACCCCGCCACCACTGGCACGTGACCAGCCTGCAGTGCCTCTTGAAGCCGCTCACCCTTAACGGACAACACACGGGCTCGTCCATGTGCCTTATCTGTTATGATGCCGCACTGCGCTCCTGACAATGCCACAGCGTCGCATCCAAAACGGTGCAGGGTTTCAGCCAGCACAACGGCTGCGATTATCTCCCCGCAAGAAAGCAGAAGATCGACACTTCTGGCTCGCGGAGCTTCACTGACATCAACAGCAAGCCGCAGCAGACTGTCAGTTGCATAGGGGTCGCCAAGCCGGCCCAAAGCCGAAACAACAACCACAGGCGCAAATCCGTCTGTGCGGGTGCGCAGAATTCGCTCAACTACAGCTGCCCGTTGAGTCTCTGTTAACAGCGAGGTCCCCCCAAACTTTTGGACGATTGTATTCATCATGGTGTCACCTTTCACTGAAGGTGAGGAACTAAGTACTCAGCGATCTGCACCGCATTCAGCGCCGCACCTTTT
Source organism: Limnochordia bacterium (assembly GCA_007132635.1). GTDB lineage: Bacteria > Bacillota > Limnochordia > Darwinibacteriales > SLO01 > SLOG01. The sequence goes on along the minus strand of SLOG01000074.1, from coordinate 2,706 downwards.
CTAATCTGATCCCCAACAATCCACAGGTTAAGCCCGTGGTCGACTGTCAAATCCCGTCTGATCCTCCCTACCCACACTGGGTCAGTGCCCGCCGCGTCCAACGGCATCGGGTAGCGCTGGGTCTGCGGATCATCCAGAACCTCAACTCCCGGAGAACGCATTAAAAGCCGACGACATTCATCCGCTGTCAAAGAGCTCTTCGTCTGAATGTTTACCGACTCACAGTGTGACCGCAAAATGGGCAGCCGCACTGCCGTCGCAGTAATATCGAGCGAGGAATCAGAAAATATCTTATGCGTCTCCCGAACCATCTTCCATTCTTCTTTTGTGTAAGCCTCATCATCAAACACATCGATCTGCGGTATCGCGTTAAAGGCTATCGCGTAGTGCCTTTCAAGATCGGGCACTGGTAAGACCTTCGCAGTGCTAGGACGGCCGGCTGCATAGTCGTTCACTTGAGACTGCAGCTCTTCCATCCCTGCGAAACCGGCACCTGACACAGCCTGATATGTCGATACGACAACTCGCTGGATACCTACGCAGTCATGAATGGGCTTCAACACTACGGCCATCAGAATCGTCGAACAGTTGGGATTGGCGATGATCCCCTTGTGGGTCAATGCAGCCTCAGCATTCACCTCCGGAACAACCAAAGGAACTCCGGCCATTAGACGAAATGCGCTGGTGTTATCGATGACCACTGCTCCCGCTTTGACAGCTGCAGGAGCCAATGCCTGACTCACAGAGCCTCCGGCAGAAAAAAACGCAATGTCTATTCCTGCGAAGCTGGTGTCTTTAGCCTCCTCGACCAGAAGGTCGCGTCCCAGAGCAGTAACCATCCGCCCGGACGAACGCGCAGATGCCAACAGGCGCACCTCACCCAACGGGAAATCGCGCTCGCCCAAAACACGAAGCAGTTCTTGCCCCACAGCTCCTGTGGCACCCAAAACCGCCACATTTAGTTTAGTCATGGTCATCCTCCCCAAAGAGCACAGACTCCAAACCGTACACAATTCCCTGGAGGTCGGGAAGACGTCGAAGAGCCAATATGACGCCCGGCATGAAGCTTTCTCTATGCGTGGAGTCATGCCGGATTGTCAACGTCTGTCCTGCCAATCCGAATATAACCTCCTGATGGGCAATGAAACCAGGCAGCCTAACGCTATGAATCCGCACGCCACCCACGCATCCACCTCGCGCCCCTTCCACTTTCTCTGTGGCCTCAGGCTTTGGTTTGCGTTCGTTTCCTGCATACACTTGGCGGAGCATCTCGCCAGTCTTAACCGCTGTGCCTGAAGGAGCATCTAATTTCTGATCATGATGAAACTCTATGATCTCTGCATCAGGGAAATACTCGGCCGCCTCCGCAGCAAACCGCATCATCAGCACTGCACCCAAAGCAAAGTTGGGTGCTATCACGGCTGCCCAATCATGGCCTTGGCACCGTGAACGATATACATCAAGATCCTCATCGTCCAACCCGGTTGTGCCGATGACAGCGCGCACCCTGTGCTGGACGTACGTATCGAGGTTTTTTGGCAGAGCTTCTGGCGTCGTGAAGTCCACCACTGCATCGGGTCTATACTGCTCCAATGCTTTCTCGAGATCCGCTAGAATCGGGGTGCCGGAAACACCAGTGCCAGCACTCACGTCAACTCCAGCCACTACGGTCATGTCAGGCTGGCTCGTCACAGCCTTGACAACCTCTTGACCCATTCGCCCCGCTGCACCCACGACCATAATCTGCATATGAGGAGCCTCCAATCTCGTTCTATCAGTCAGACAGAGAACACCCACTGTCTTGACTGCTTTGTATTTCTGGTTCATCGCGCCGAAGTCCTGCCTGCTATCGGAATCAGAAGGTCCAACCAAACTGCAGCCGCAGTTGAGGTTCGTCGGTAAAGCGGGCCGGAAAGCTGCCTCGGTCCCACTCGCCTAGACTCAACTCCCACCACGAGCGGCCAAGTTCCCATAGCACAGACCCGAAGAGGTAGTAGCGTCCAGGATCCGAACTGCGCTTGAAGACCCAACGGATTGACGGCTGTTGACGGTACATGAACTCCAGTCGCCAGCCTGCCAGGGGCCGCAGTGAACCAACAACACGGACACCTCTCTTCTCGTATGTACATCGCAGCTCCGGAATATCCAAGCGCGCTTCCCACTCCACATCACCCGTACGCCAGCCGAATCTCAGTTGAGAAGTCGGCTGCCATTGGATGAGTAGAAATTGCCGCGCACCGCAGCGATTCTCAAGGCGTAGCTGGCGGCGCCGATAACTGCGCAATCCGTCTGTCCGCTGGTGATCTTGCTGGACATATCGGACCCGTCCTGCATTACGATCCCACTGGATCATCCAGCGGAGTCCTTTTCGGTTAGGCGTTAGCGCCTGGGTATTGGTGAACAGCGAGCGAAAATCGGCATCAATATGACGCACATCTGCCTCGAAAAGTAAAGAACCTTGCCTATAGCGGCCGGAAGCAAACAGAGCTGATGACGCCGACGACCTGCGCTCGCCACCCACCTCATCAAAGAATGTACGGTGCCCCACAGCTCCGGCCACACTCAGATCTCCCAAGCGCTGTTCAACTTGGATAGTCAGATACTGCCCATGCCTCCGACGAAAATCCCACTGATCAGGTGCAGTCTCGACCCATACCGAACCCGTGTCGTGATGGGCCGCCATTGTGTGAAGCGCCCCATGCTCCC
>SLOG01000341.1 GCA_007132635.1 Limnochordia bacterium | reverse complement strand
GGCTGCGCTCTGGGAATGCCTTGGGATGCCTATAACTCCGTTTTCCGCCGTAAAACCGCGGGGAAGAGAGGACGTTCTTCGGCTGATTAAGGATTTCTGTGCCGAGCAGTAGGTTCTTCTCTCTAGAAGGCTGTTGATTTTATCGATTTTGACGAGTGCCGGTTCACCTCGTTTACCTTAAATGCCAGGTAAACGAGGTGCCGTGATGCCCTCGTCCGTGGAAAAGCGGAGAAAATCAACGCCTTCCTAGTTGACTGCTCTGGCTGGACAGCGACCGTCAGAAACTGCGAGGATGTAAGGAATTAGTATCGTAAGGGGGCGGATTTGGTGAAGAATGAGGTACTCATCGGTCGAGAAGGAAACCATCCTCGCGTTGTCCTGCACGAAGAGGTTTTCCTAATCATGGATCAGTTCGCCCTTGACAATCAGAATCGCGAGTTCGGGGGACTACTGTTGGGGTTTGTCTCATCACCAGAAGAAGGGCGGCGCCAACAGATCACCGTTGAACAGTTCCTGCCAATACCGGATCAGCAAGGCGAATCCCGCTTTGTGATTTCTCGACAGGATTGGGCAGCAACACTGGCCCAACTGGAGCTGCAGTTTCCCGGCTATGAGATAGTCGGGTGGATGCACACGCATCCTGGATTCGGTACATTCCTGTCTCAGTTAGACAAAGAACAGCATCAGCGGTTTTTTAAAGAACCATGGCATTTGGCCTATGTGGTTGATCCTCACCATATGGCCCGCGCGTTTTACCTCTATGGGGATCAGGAGTGGCGTCGAGTTAACGGCTACTATATTCAGCAGAAAGACTCGGATCGGAAGGTCGGCTATGCCGCGGCCCCTGGGGCCCGTCGCCGTAAATCCTCGTGGACGACGGCAGCCGTCGTGGCCACCTGGTCCCTTGTGATTTTGGTGGCTTTGGGTGGGGTTTTGTTGATCAGCGGATTTAACCCATTGCGTCGCGAAGAACCCTCACAAGAGGTGTTCACGCCTCCCGACAATGGAGAGGTAAGTCAGCGTCAGGCAGCTGACAGCACTCTGCCTCAACCTGCTGCCGAGTCGTCGCTCCAGCGAACTCCGACAGTTCCTCAGCAACCGCGACCGACACCGTCCCCCGCTGCCGCAGAGGAGACTGCAGAGGAGACTGTAGAGGAGACTGTAGGAACGGAAGAGTTTGGGCTGCGACAGTATCAAGTGCAGGCTGGAGACAATCTGTGGACGATTGCCGTTAACCAATTGGGTGATGGTTCTCGTTATAGTGAAATCGCGGAACTCAACGATCTGCAGACAAACGCTGTCCTGCCTGTAGGGTTAACACTTGACCTTCCTGAAGACTAGAGGCTGCTCGGAAACCTTCTATTGCTGAAGCTCCACAAAACATATGTTTGCGAATAGTTTAACGCAATCTATGTGGTGTACGCCATGGCGCTTCATCATAACTTTGTGCGGACATACCTAGGAAGACGTAGGCTTTTTCGGTTTTTGCTGGAGGTGAGTGTATGCACCGACTTCTTTTGTTGGGGTTGATCGTCATTCTTGCAGCGGGTTCATCGGGTATTAGCGTTGTTTATGACGCGAATGAGGAGTTTGCCGATTGGTCGTGGGAAGCCGCCGGGACAGATTCCGACGAGCTTTACACCGTGGTTTTTTCGCCTGAGGAATGGGCGGCTTTGGAAGAGGAGCTTCCGGCCAACGCGGGGAGCCTTCCGGAGGTGGACTTTGGCAGCGAAGCAGCGGTTGTGGCTTATTTGGGAGAACGGCCCACAGGCGGATACCAGGTCTTGGTGAGCCGTATTGCTGCTTCCACACAAGAGACGACTATTGAAATTCGCAGGCGAAGCCCGGGCGAACATGAGATGGTAACGCAAGCCTTTACGTATCCAATTGACGTTGTGATACTGCCGCGGGAGATTTTTGCGAATCGGAAAATATCGTTTATAGGCGGTCAGGGTGAAATTATCCGATAAAATAATTGAAAATAGCAGGAATCTGTCCGGTTGGGTAGAATTCTTTGGAGTACTTCTTTCTTTGCCTAGGGGAGAGTTGGAGGGAATTTCTATCAAACAGACAGATGATCGGCGTGATCGCGTAGGACAAGTTTCGGAGCAGGGCTCCCTCTGCGAATGCAGTTCGGCTCGCATTGAGGAAGCGATGGTAAGGTTGTGCCAGAAACACCCTTTAGTGGGCTTGATTACTGCTTGGACAGCCTATGTAAACGACGAGGTGGATTTGACTGTGGGCTCGGCAGCCGTTGGGGTTCGTCCGCGGCAGTTCTTGGAGTGGGGTTCGCGTGTTGGCGAAGAAACGAGTGCGCCAGTGCCTGACAAGTTGCGTGAGAAGGCCACGCCTGACCAGAATGTGCTCTTGAGTTATCTCTCGCAGCGTCAGCTTGAGCTGCTGCAGCGAATGGTCGAGGCGGATCTTCTGCTGCCTGTGGACAGCGCTTATACTTCAGAACTCTGGGAAGACCTGCGGGCTCTCCAGGCCCTAAAGCTTGTTGACGGTCTGACCCGGAGCGGTGTATGGTACTTTCAGCAAACCCTTGGGAGATTGTGACAGTGAGTTAAGAGAAGGGCCCTGGTTTTCAGGGTCCTTCTTGTCGATCGAGTAGCTTTCCTTTTGGACGGGGTGAAAACGTAATGGCATCCCCTTCCTTAATGGGGTGAGTAAAACCAACCGATTGCTCGTTGACCGTAATCAAAAGGTTTTGTCCCTCTCCAAGGCTTCGTGGATCGAAAACACGGAAAATATCGCTGAGGATGAAGTCTGTGACGCCGCCAGTGAATTCAAGTACGTCGCCGTTGCGGATGACCTGGCTCAGTTTTGCGGGTTCCCAGTTAATCCTGAGCTCCGGAGGTGCTGCTGCAGGCACAGTAAGCGGTTTCCCGTTTACTGTGACTTGAATTGCTGCCTGTAACTTGGCTCCTGGAATCAGCGTCGAAGGGGTGACAGGCTCAAAGGCATAGTCGACACTATCTCCGGGGTTGACGGGTGTCTTAAGGTCAGCTGGTTTGTCGTTGACATAGAGCGCTACCGGACGACGTATGCGCTGCTGTTGTCCATTGAGAGTGATTTCCGTCTCAAGCTGTTCACCGCAACTGTCCGTTAGGCACTGGGATAGGGTCAGACAGGAGTTGATAGTCACCCTATCATTGTCGGTTAACTTAAAATCGTCTGGTTTTAGCTCGCCATTGACGCGAACCCGGGGTTGGTAACTCACTGGTGCACCGTTTATGGTAACAGTGCCATGGGCTTTCCGGCGTTGGAGGATGTCCCGTACGAAGACCTCTGCATCTCTGCCTTGTTTCGGCTCGCCCAAGGTGACCGTTTCGCCGCCTCGAATCCGTGTGTCGAGCGACGCCGGCCGGCCACCCGACGTGATGGGGGCAATAGAACCCATGGTACCTGGGAAGGTTACGGACTGTTCGTTGATCAAGAGCGTAACGGCGTGTCCAGGACGACCCATTAGACTGCGAACGGAATAGCCGGCGTGCAGCAGCGCATCAGCTAGGGTGGTGTCAGCAAATCTCAAGAACTGCAGCGGCTGGTCGTTCACTGTCATGCGCCGCACCTCCATGGATTGGTCCTTTAGATGGCTGCATCCGATACTTATTGGGGTGATCGTCTGAGGCCCAGCGAAGTCTGGCTTACCCTTCACCGCAAGGCTCCGTCGCTCTCGAATACTGATGAGGTTTTCGGTCAGACTGAGAGATTGGGCAAAACGTTCTACCAATCCCGGGGTCAGGCTCCCTCCGCCGATAAGGATTAGTCCTCGCGGTGTCTTCCCGTTTTCTGCCAATATGACGTCTGAAATGGCTGTGACGATGCTGTCAATTACTCCCTGTAGGCCAGCACACACTTCGGCTCGTTCGAGTGTTCGTTCATTGCCAAACACGTCCGAGCAGCGCAGCGGTTCTCCGCTAGAGAGCTGGCGCTTAACATTCTCGGCAACCATGAAGTCTAGGAGATAATCCGCAGCGAGTTTTTCCGTGACCTCGTCTCCAGCGACTGGTACCATTCCGTAGGCCTTTATGGTTCCTTGTTCGGTTATGGCAATGTCTGATGTCCCTGCTCCAATGTCGACGAGAGCTAGATTCAACATGCGCATGGTCGCGGGGATCACCGTGTGCATTGCCGCCATTGGTTCTAGAGTTAGCGAGGCCATGGAAAGGCCAGCTTGCTCGAGAGAACTGCCCAGGGAGTCCACGACAATCCTCGGAAGAAAGGTGGCAATCACTTCGACTGCTGCGTGGCTGCCTCTGTGGCCCACCAATGAGCCAATCGGCTGGCCATCAAGAAGATAATGAACAACGGTATAGCCTACACAAAGAAATGTATCCATGGCCCCCGTTGAGCGCGGTTTGAGGATTTTCTCCAACGCCTGCTGAACGGCTGTCATTTCCAGTGCCCGGAGCACGTCAGTGCTTATCCGTTCATTTAACGGCAGCCGCCGCTGAGATTCGGCCCGCCGCGTGATGAGTGAGCGCCCGGCTGCAGCGACGGCAGCTTCTGTAAGCTTTTCGCCGGTCAGGGCTTGCAGCTCATCCTTTACAGAACGGATAACCTTGGCGACCAGATCGATGCTGTGGATCTGCCCATCCTGCATCGCCTGTGGAAGCTGCTCTCGGACGACGGCCTCTTCAATGACGAATTCATCAGACCGTTCTTTCATTATGAGCCCCGCGATTTTCCGCGTACCGATGTCCAAGGCAAAAATGTTCGGGTTAGACATACAGCACAGTCACCTCCGCAAATTGCTGTGTTCTTCTTTCCACACCGTCTCGAGTGATCCCTTTCCTTCGCCGCGCCGAGATCGAACCTGAACTCCCCGAGTATATGCTCTCAGAGGAGACGGCCAACTAGACAGCGAATTGTTAAGAAGACTTGGCCATTGGGCACAGTACACATGAAATCGGAGGTGGAAGTTGTATGGAGAATCAACGGCTGCCCTTGCGAAGCGAGGTTGCAGATGAACACAAATGGGCTCTAGGCGATATTTTTCCCTCAAGTGATGCTTGGGAAGCGGAGTTCACACGTCTCAAGGCGGAAATCCCTAAGTTGAAACGCTTCCAAGGGGAATTGAAGACATGGGCGCAGCTTGAGGCTTGCTTAGTGGCTCGTGATGAGCTTATGCAGGCGTTTGATAGTGTTGCTGCCTATGCCTTCATGGGAAAAGACCAAGACAACGGCAATGAGACTTTCCAGCGTTATGCTGACATGGCCACTAGTTTGTCTATGCTTGCGATGGAGAGTACGGCCTTTATCGAACCCGAGATCCTAGCGTTGGAGCCTTCTGTAGTCCGGAGTTGGATTCAGGAGTATGAGGGCCTGCACACATACCGCCATTATCTTTCCAATATCCTTCGGATGCAGCCCCACACGCTTTCCCAGGAGCAGGAAGAACTGCTTGCGGGCACGGTCGAGATGGCTCAGACTGCATCCCATGTGTTTCGGATGTTCAATGATGCTGATCTGACCTTTCCCAACGTAACCAACGAGAAGGGTGAGGAGATTG
>SLOG01000060.1 GCA_007132635.1 Limnochordia bacterium | reverse complement strand
TCGGTTCCTAGAGCCCCGGCCGAGTCAAACCACTCACGCCACCGCACGGTCGGCATTTCCACTCCGGCGGGCCGCAGCCGGTAGCGGCCCTGCGCATCCCACTCCAGACCCATGTCGTCGAGCAGCTCGGCCGCCCGTTCGGGATCGTATGCGGCGTAGTGTTCTTCCATCCAGGGTTCCAGGAATCTGGTGTCCGGCGTTGCAGTGGCTTGACGCGGGATGGCCAGGTCAAAGAAATGGGTGTCGTTGATCTCCTGCCGGTCGATGGCTAGAGACATGGCCTGGCGGAACCGCAGGTCATTGAAGATCTCTCGCAGTACCGGATCGGGGTGCTCGTTGATTGTTTATGAGGTACCAGGTACGCAGGAAAAAATTTCCTGCGTACCTGGTACCGGAGTTGGTTGACTGACGCCCACCAAACCAGTAGGATCATCGTAGAGGGAATCGGCGCAGGACAGACTTGGGGGGAGAGTTCATGACACGGATCTCCGATGTGTTCGAACAGCTGGCTGAGGGCTGTGATTTCTATATCTGTTTGGGGAATTTCTTGGATGAGTTTTATGGTAGCAATCAAACGGCTAGGGCAGAGATGATCCAGGCAGAGCCACCTTCTGTCCGTGTTCCCAAGGAATACAAAGCTTTTCTAGCGGCGGCGGTGCACAAATTGGCAAACGACTATGGATTGGATGTTCCGGCTTGGACCTTCAAAAAGGACTACTATCTCCTGGAAAAGCCGTTCTTTGACTGTCAGGCTAAGGGCAAACTCCGTCTTCTCTTCATGTATAAATCTCCACTCGAGTTCAAGCATCGCAATGTATTTGTGGACGAGAACGTACTGGTGAGAGTGTAGGTGATAGTGATGATGTCCCGTGAGAGTATCATAGAGAACCTAAAGCGGCTGGGTGAGAAACTTGAAGAGCGCAGTTTGACCGGAGAGTTGATTCTGACTGGTGGTGCATCGATGTGTCTAGTGCATTCGGCTCGCGACATGACTAAGGACGTAGATGCGCTTTATGAGCCTAAAACCGAGATCAACGATATCATTAGAGAGATCGCTGAGGAGAATGGCCTACCGCTTGGTTGGTTAAATGATAGCGTGAAGGGCTTCCTAACCGACACAGCACAGACGGAAGAATTTGCTCGTTTTGGGGCATTGCGAGTTAGCACGGTCACACCGAGATATCTGTTAGCAATGAAACTTATGTCGGCTAGAATGACCGGGCAGGATTACCAGGATATCGCGTACCTCTTTCGGCAATTGGAGATAGCTTCCATTGCTGATGCCCAGAGGATTGTTGAGGAGTACTATCCCGTAGCCTTGCTCCTGCCAAAAACCCAATATGTTATTGAGCAGATCCTCGAGGAGATACGGCGCGAAAGATAAAGGATAGGAATAAGGATCGAAGGGACCAGGTACGCAGGAAAAAATTTCCTGCGTACCTGGTCCCTTCATTTTACTACGGCGCCGAATATGCGTCGAGACAAACTGCGCAGCACACGGTCATTACAGGGAAACACTCGGTTGGGAAGCACGCTCCTAGGCATAGGACAATCTTTCGGCCCGTCTTTCAAGCCCTTCTTGAGTGTCAATGATTCTTTTTAGTAAAGCGATTTTCACCTGTTGCTTATCAGGATTACTCCATAGATTTACCAGCTCTTCAGGGTCCTCGACAAGATCATATAGCTCTCCAAAATCCTTCTCTAAGTAGTAGGTTAATTTATGCTGTTTGGTCACAATGGTTTTCAGCCTGAGTCTATCGGGATCATCAATACACTCAATCAATACGTGTTCACGAGCCTGGTTCTGCTGCCCCTTTAACATCGGTACAAGATCGACACCATCCATAGAGTGAGGGATTGGTTCACGACACAGGGATAGAACAGTTGGAGCAACATCCACTAAGCTAACCATCTCATCTACCACCATACCTTGAGGAATATGCTTAGGCCAAGACATTATCAATGGCACATTTACAATTTGCTCATAGTGAAATGGTCCCTTCATCCAAATCCCGTGGTCGCCTAATAGTTCGCCGTGATCGGTAGTGAAGATGATCAGGGTATTGGCAAGCTGACCAGTTTTCTCTAGAGCAGATATGATTCGTCCAACCGCCTGATCGATGAGTTCCACCATCCCATAGTAGTAGGCCTTTCCTAAGCGGGCTTCCTCGTCAGTGACATCTTCGTAGCCTGGCGAATCTCCTTGCCCTGCTACTGCAAATCCGCCCCGAAACTCGCTGATGCACAGTTCACCACGTCTCGCCATAGCAAAATGCGGTGGCTTATCCATTAACTCTCCCTCGCGATAGGCCGGCAATGGGATTTTTTCTGGTTCTAGCTGCGCAGCATATTCCTTAGGTAGCGCATGAGGATGATGAGGATCCTGAAAACCGCAGCACAGTAGAAATGGTTGATCGGAACTTTCCATCTCCTCGATGAACGCGGCGGAACGTTCGGCCACCCACGTGCTATTATGTAATTCCAAAGGCATATCCCACTCGCAGGCAGTTCCACCAAAGTTATACGAGGCCTTCTCCTCTGCCGGGAACTCATCGGGCAAGCCATCTCCTAGCTTTTGCTTAACCCATTGTGCATAATGGCCTGTAACACCACGAAGCGAATGACCGCGGGTTAATTCTACCGTTTCGAAGCCATAATAAGGTCCGTCAACAACGGTATCCTCGTCGATCTGCGCCTCAAGGCTCTTGTCTTTTGGTCCTCCCGAGGCGTTTAAGTGTGCTTTTCCCACATAGTGGGTGCGATAGCCAACAGGATGTAGATGGTGAGACAAGAATTTCACGTCCTGCGGGACGTTCATACCTACATTCCAGGCGCCATGCTTGCTCACGTAACAACCCGAGAGTATGCTAGCGCGACTCGGTGTGCATACCGGGTTACTGCAATACGCACGGGTGAAAAAGGCACCGTTGCCTGCTAACCGGTTCAAGTTCGGGGTATTCACGAACGACGAACCGGCACAGCCCAGGCTATCCAAGCGTTGTTGATCAGTGATTATGGTGATTACGTTGGGTTTGGCTAACAAATCGATTCCTCCTATTTGTAAGCATTGTAAGCGCTCTGTTGACAAGGGGGCTGCCATGAGCAGCCCCCTTGTCTGGTTCAACTTGCTTAGAGATATCTACTGCTTAAAGTACCATTGATCTGCGCCATATGGCAGGAAGCGACGATATTCCCATCCCCATATACCTTCATGGGGAGCGTTACCCACATCATTACGGATAATCACTGGCTGAGGGCTCAGTCCAACAGTGCCGATGTGCCACAGATTCTGTACGCTGAGGGTGAGGAACTCTCGCCCTAGCTCCAGGTATTCTTCAGTACCCGGCAACGTTAGCTGCCAAGCATCCAATAGCTCATAGGCACGCCTTGCTTCTTCCGGAGGTTCTTCGCCTAGTTCGCCGCCTGAATTCCGCCAGTTAGCCCAACCTGCGATGGCACTATCCGGTCCAGCGGGCGACATCCGGGCAACCTCTGTATACATGCCGAATTCACTAGCATTGGACTGGTTCCAAGGTAGTACGTCCAACTCATTGGCGATCCGACGCTCAGTGTTAAGGGTCATATCCATGGTGCGGACAGTCACTGATATCCCGACGTCTTCCCAATAATCCTTGACTAGAGAAGAGACTTGCTCACGGAGTAGACCTGGCACAACAGCTACCGTTATCTCGAACGTCCTGCCATCCGGCAGAACACGGAACTGACGACCATGATCCCACTCTAGACCCATCTCATCCAACAAGGCATTAGCCCTTTCTGGGTCATACTCGGCATAGTACTCACCCATCCACTGCTCGTAAAACCGAGTTTCCGGTGTGGCCGTAGCTTGACGTTCTGTGGCCAAACCGAAGAGGAAGGTTTCATTGATCTCATTGCGGTCAATCGCGAGCGACATTGCTTGGCGGAAACGGATATCGTTAAACGCTTCCCGCAATACCGGATCATTATGGGTTAGGTTAAAGGTGTACCTGACATTGGAGCCAAGGGAACCGTCCCATAGCATTACCCGGTAACCGCCTCTTTCTTCTCCCTCTTTGTACAAGGGAAAGTCTTCGAGACTCAGGAACTGGCCGGCCGCTGTCAACTCACCACCCATGACCTGAAGGGCAATCACGTCAACACTTTCGACAACTGTACGGATCTGCTGGTCTGCATACGGAAGTTGATTGCCTTCTGTGTCCACCTTCCAATAGTAAGGGTTACGCACGAAATATTTGTTGCCCGCTGTGTCTATATCTGCAAGCTTCCATGCATAGAGGCAAGGTCGATTGACGTCCTGCTGTTGCTGCCCGAAATTCCAGCTGTTATGGTATCCAAATAGCTCATACCAGGTTTCATAACCACGTTCACCTGCCAGAGTTACAACATCCGGGTTATAGTCAACGTGGAATTGGCTCAAATAGTGTTTCGGTGCATAAGGCTCTACCTGGCCAACAGCAATCATATTGACGATTGGCGCAAAAGGAACGGCGAAACGCATTTTAAACGTATAGGCATCCACTTGCTCAATATCCAAAAACTCACCGCCTGGTGATAAGAAAACAGGCTTTGATGGAGTTAGATCCTCATTCCCCATAATGCTCTCGTACCAGAACATCACGTCGTCCGTGGTAAATGGATGACCGTCGGACCACTTCAATCCTTCACGCAGATGAATGGTCAAGACCTCTAGATCTTCGGACCACTCCCAAGCCTTAGCGATATTGGGCACAACGGTGGTCATGTCGGGCCGTAACGCAAACAAGAATTGGGCTCGCAACTGCCAGTCATCACCACCGCCCCAGGTAGGACCGCTGGCAGCAGTAGTGATGGTGCCTCCATAGGTGCCAACTTCCTCCCAAGGCTGAACAATCACTGGTTCAAGGGGGAGTCTTTCCGCAAGTGGAGGCAGCTCGCCTGCGGATACCCTTTCCTGCAGCATAGGAGCTTCATAAAAACTACTGACAGTCAAGCCTGTGCTTTCCTCGTAGTCCTGCAAGGTACTGAACTGTTGAAAAGCTAGTCCCGAAGTAGTAGATGTCAATAACGCAAAACCAACAAGCAGTGTGATTGCCAAAAAATATTTCATTAAAAGCCCTCCTAATGTAATATTCCTTATTTTTAGAGAGTCCAAGTTCTTGTCAGAGCCTTGAAAGTGGCATGGGGTTCGCTTTGCGCCTTTCTTCAAGCGACACATTTCAGTGCCGCAACCAACGCAGAAAGCCTCCTTTCTGCAAAAGAAGCGCTGGCAATTTATTCACGCAATGTATAAATCATGATGGTACACTTCTGAATAGTTTTCGGGAATCCTTTATGTTTTTAACTTTTTGTGAAGAAATGACGAAGTGGACGCCACCGGGGTCAGACCCGCAGGAAATTATTTCCTGCGGGTCTGACCCCGGCATTACCTACTCTTCCTCCCAATACACCAGCGGCACTTCCTGCAGCAGCCGGTAGAACGGATGCGTGCGGGCGAGGGCGGGGCTGGCTTGGAGGACTGTGGCGTTCGGGTGGCTGGTGGTACCCATCGGTAGCACGAATGTCCCGTCGGGGGCCACGG
>SLOG01000167.1 GCA_007132635.1 Limnochordia bacterium | reverse complement strand
TGCTGCCTTTGCGGTCATGGTCGGAACAGCGGCCGTCGCAGGCGAGGTAACCGCGCGCACAGCAGACCACCTCTTTGCGACACCGCTTCGCCGCTCACAGGTAGTCTGGACAAATGCACTCTTTCTTCTCTTCGGCAGCCTTTTCTTGTCCCTTGGGGTCTTTCTGGGTATCTTCATTGGACAGCTGGTTGTCGCTGTCGAGTTAGCTGTCGGCCAAACCGCCCTCGTGTGTCTTAACGCGGCTCTTGTTTACACTGCGGCGGGCTCCCTCAGCCTCGCTGTATCCACCTGGACAACGCTAGCTGGACGGGCTTCCGGGGTAAGCGCGAGCATCATCACCATCATGTTTTTGATCCACTACCTGGCCGATGTCTGGTCAGTGATGGCAGCACTCCAACCACTAAGTTTCTTTGCCTATTTCAATGTGGAAGGAATCCTGGTGCGTAACACAAGTATTTTGACAGATTCAACGATTCTCGTGACTGCATCGTTGGCGCTGATTGCCGCTGCGCACTGGCGAGTGAACCGAATCGACCTATGAGTTTCTCTAATGGGATCTGACGCTAACGGTGCTCACGATCTACCCCGCAGAAAGAAGTCCTCGTCTGCCAGACTGTCCTGCTGGTCTAGGATCGCTTCTAAAGGATCGTCAATGTGAAACACTCGCCCCGACAAGGCTGGTCCTGCCTGGGAGACAAACCGTACAAGCCGTTCGGCTGCGTCCTCTGGTTTTTGAACCTGTCCGCTGCGAAACCGTTCGGCAAACATAGGCATCCATTGGGCCGCTTCAGAAGAAGCAGCAATCGCTTCTGTCATGGCCGTCCGAGTAAACCCAGGGTTAAACGCCAAGACCGTCACACGGCCATACCCCATCGTGTGCAGCTCCTCCGCCAGCGAATCTGTCAACCGCAGCACAGCCGCCTTGGAACAAGCATATGAGCTGCCAAACGGTCGAGACTGCACGTCCCCCCCACCACTGATGTTGACGATAAGTCCTGTTCCTTGTTGGCACATCTGCGGCAGAACCTGCTGACAGCAGTGGAACGTCCCCAGCAGATTCACTTCCAAGTCTGCCCACCAATCGTCCGGATCCAAAGTCCACAACGGACCGACAGAACCATGCCGCCCTGCATTGTTAATCAGGACATCCACGGTACCCCATCGGGCGATCACAGAATCCACCATGTGGTTGACTTGATCTGCGACTAGTAGATCCAAAGGGAAAATGTCCGCGTCACCGCCCAACTTCTCGATTACCACAGCCGTCTCCTCAAGTGCACGCTCTCTCCGGCCACAGCAGGCAACTCGCATACCCATCGCTCCCAACTGCCCCGCTATAGCGCGGCCAATACCGCTCCCCGCTCCGGTCACGATGGCTGTCTTGCCTTTCCACTTCATCGCTATCCC
This sequence comes from Limnochordia bacterium, assembly GCA_007132635.1. Taxonomy (GTDB): domain Bacteria; phylum Bacillota; class Limnochordia; order Darwinibacteriales; family SLO01; genus SLOG01. The sequence goes on along the minus strand of SLOG01000167.1, from coordinate 4,154 downwards.
TCCAATTCAAAGATCACGCATAATCCCAGCCAAGTCTTCAAAAAACCCGCAGCATCGTTATTGGGTGTCCTTCGCTGAAAGGATCAGTGCGGCGACCGATGCTGTAGCGGGAATGCTCACCACCAAACCGATGCTGCCTGCCATACCGCGCAGCATCTCAGCGGCGATAATGTTCATGTTAGCAATCACCAGCCAATCCGTTTCCAGATGCAGTACCAGAAGCAGCAGCGGCATAGTCGTCCCAACATAAGCTAGAATGAGGGTGTTTGCCATTGTGCCCATTATGTCTCGGCCCACATTCATTGCAGACCGAAAGAGAGCTTTTCGAGAAATTCCCGTATTGGCTTGTTTAATCTCCAATGCCGCTGACGCAATGGACATGCCCACATCCGTTACAGCACCTAGCGATCCTAGAATGATCCCTCCGAAAAGGACGCCTCTTAAGTTAGTGATACCACCATACACCCTTAGCATGTGAGCCTCTTCCGAAGTGAACCCAGTTAACTCCAGAACACTGCCAAACCAAAGCGTTAAAGAACCAGCAACCAACACGCCGCTCAAAGTACCAAGAATCGCCGCCAAAGATTTGCGGTTCCATCCGCCGACGACCAAGAGAGTAACCAACGCAATCACTCCCGCCGTACCAGCCGACGCGACAATGGGATCATACCCATTCAGAATGGCTGGCAGGAGGAAAAAGACTAAGGCCACAGCTGTCACTAACAAAGTCACGAGCGTTTTCAAACCCTGAGCTCTACCAATCACGATCAAAAGGGCAGCAAATATCACAGCCAGCAAGACCATGCTTCGATCCCGGGCTATGTCCTGCAGAAAAACCGACCTCAGCTCGCCGCCATCGTACTGCAAACCTAGGACTACGTAACTGCCAACGTTCAAATAGTATAGACCAGGTATCGTCTCCGAATAGTGATTGGCAAAAGACAAGCGTTCTCCCGACCGAGCACCACCCAGTATTTCCGCCTTTACTTGCTGCTCTATATGCTCTGGTCGTTCTACATCCTCCACTTCCACAACTCGCGCACGTAAGTACTCATAGGTGACGGCCACTACTCTGCCGGGGAAGATAAGTATGATTAGTAGGCAGCACAACAACGATGCTGCCGCGACTCGAATAAGAAGACTTTGCAGAGGATTACCGTTTATCATGTGAATGCTCCTTCAAGTAAACTGTCAGAGACTCAAGCGCTCGGAGGGTTTCCTCACTCAAATGGTGTTCGAGACCCTCAATATCTTGCGCCCTCTTTTCGCAGTCATCGATCCCGAGCAGCTGTAGAAACACATCGAGCACTTTGTGTCGTTCGTGGATCTTTTGCCCTATCTGCTTGCCCCGATTTGTCAACGTCGCGTTACTGTAGGGATAGAACTTCGCCAAACCCTGTCCATCTAATTTCTTTAGCATGCGGGTGGCTGTCGAAGGATGGACCCCGACCCTTTCGGCAACTGTTCCGGTAGTGGCAAAGCCCTTTTGTTCGATTAACTCGTAGAGCGCCTCAAGATAGTCTTCTGCTGCAATGCTGGCTTTTTCCTTCATGGTGTGCCCGCCCCTTCAGAGGGTTCTGCTGGAACGTATTTAGCTTGCCGTATCTGATTTGCCGCAAGAGCGATAAGAAACAGTGCTGTAGACACAAGAACTATGGTACCCCCGGAGGAAATGTTGTGGATGAAAGAGAGATAGAGTCCTACGACGCCAGCTGCACACCCGCAAAAACCGGAAACAAAAATCATGGACGTCAGGCGGCGACAGAGCAAGTACGCTGTGGCTCCCGGGGTTATCAACATAGCGACAACTAAGATAATGCCGACAGTCTCGAGACTAGCCACGATCGTGGCTGTCACTAAAAGCATCAGTCCATAGTGAATCCACTCCGTCGGTATGCCGAGTGCCTTCGCGTACACTGGATCGAACGTATACAACAGCAACTCTCGGTAGAAGATTTTTATCAACAGCAAACCGGCACCACTAACGAGAAAGGTTAAGACTAACGTTGGCATACGCACTCCCAGAACATTGCCAAATAAGATATGCATGAGATGCGTTGAACTAGCTAAGCGACTTATCAACACAACCCCGAACGCAAAATACGAGGTCAACATGATACCCATGGCAGCATCTTGTTTCACCTTGGTCTTCTGCTCCACTATTACCATGCTGAAAGCCGCTAAAACACCGAAAACAAATGCCCCCAATGCAAACGGAAGATTCAAGAGGTAAGCCAAACCAACGCCTGGAAGCACTGCATGACTAATCGCATCTCCCAGTAAGGACCATTTGAGAAGAACCACAAAACAAGACAGAACACCACATGCCACGCCCACCAATAAGGCAGTCAGCAACGCTCGCTGCATAAAGGCATACTGAAAGGGATCACCTAGTCCGCCCGGCAGAAAAGCGAATAGACCCCCTAGGCCCTCGTAAGAAGCAATCAGAGCGTCCTCTAATATCCGGTAAACAAACCCCACAGTCCCCACCATCCTCTCAAGAAGGCTGTTGATGTTCTCGGTTTTGACGAGTGCTGTTTCACCTCGTCCGTGGAAAAGCGGAGAAAATCAACGCATTCGCACCCATACTCTCGCCATTCCTTCTCGTCAAAAGAAGTGCAGCGAGCGACCAAATACCTTGTTCAGCATCGTCTCGTTGATTACGTCCTCAGGAGGACCCATCCCGATGATCCTCTTGTTCAACAACAAAATGCGGTTTGCGTAGTGTCTGGCGCCAGCTATGTCGTGGGATGCCATGAATACAGTAGCACCCTGCGCGGCCATCTGAGCCAACACCTTCACAATGACATCCTCAGACCGTTGGTCGACTCCAGCCAACGGTTCATCGAGAAGCAATAAACGAGCTTGCTGAGCAAGGGCGCGAGCCAGAAAAACTCGCTTCTTCTGTCCTCCCGACAAAGTCCCTATGTCTCGATCACTAAGAGCTTCCATCTCGACTGCTTGCAGCGCGCGCAGTGCCGAAGCTCTGTGTTCCTGCGAGTAATCCGACAGGCCAAACAGCCTCCGCCATCGTTGGTTGCGGACCATGCCGTACAGCCCTAGGGTTACCACATCCTGCACCAATATAGGGTAATCCCAATCAATCTGACCCTCCTGCGGCATATAGGTGACACAGCTCGACCGCTGCTTTTCGGCTAGAGTTGCTCCTTCTATCGCCAATTTCCCTGAGTAGCGTCGGTTAACACCAGACAGGATGTTGAACAGTGTAGACTTCCCGGCACCATTGGGACCGACTAGGGCTACGAGCTCCCCAGGCATCAGCTTGAACGTCACGTTGTCAAGCGCTCGTTCTTTGCTGAATGGGTAATGAGCACTGATGTTTTCAGCGGCAACCACAGGATTCGACCCCGGTGGCTGCCGTACCTCAAACAGTCCATCCAATTCCAGATCCTTTGCTAACTCCATAGCGACACCTCAACTCCTTGATGATTGCTTACCTGGCACCCAGGGCATCGACAATCAAGCTCACATTGTGACGCATAAGCCCAATGTATGAATCGCCAGGTGTGCCTGGTCGGTCAAGGGAATCTACATACAAGGGACCCCTCACCGGTAAGTCTGTGTCAGCGGCAACCGCCTGAACATAACGGTCCGATATTGTACTTTCCCAGAAGATGGCTGCAGCATTATTGTCTTCGATGACCTGCAGAATACGGACAATCTGTCGGGGCGTGCCTTCTTCCTCAGCATTTGAACCCCATATCCCGTCATGGATGAAGCCGTATGCGTCTGCAAAGTACCGGAAAGCTGCTTCACTGGTTATTAACACCCGGTGTTCGCGAGGAATGCTGCTTATTTCCTCTCGCAACTCCTCATACAGTTTTTTGAGCTCTGCGTGGTAGGCCGCCGCGTTGTCTCGGTAGAACGCCTCGTTTTGCGGATCAGCTGCAGACAACGCTTCCGTTATGGCTGCAGCATACTCCATGACATTCTTTGGATTCATCCACAAATGCGGGTCAATATCCCCGCTCCGCTCGCCGACTTTTATCTTCAGGTATTCAGCATCGACCACTTCACCCAAGGCTACTCTCTGACTCTCGCCGCTCAACACGGCTTCTGCCTGCGGGAGCCATTCCTCCAAGTTCAGACCGTTGTAGAAGAAAAGCTCGGTTTCCTCAAGGTCCACAAAGTTC
>SLOG01000148.1 GCA_007132635.1 Limnochordia bacterium | reverse complement strand
GCTCTGGACGACTTAGGGGCGGTCCATGGCGATCTCCATGTAACCGCTCCGCATGTCCAGCTGCCAGCTCTGGCATCCGTCGGCGGTAGTGCTGTCCTGGAGGAGACGGTGGTGGGCCTGAACAGTCTCCGGAAAGTCGGGGGCGATCTGATTTTGCGGGCGCCTTACATGACCTTTTCGAACACGCACGTTCATGGCACCCTGAAGCTGGGTGTAGGTGCAGGCGGCATCGTGTTCAAGAACTCGGTCATTGCCCAGCTGTCTGACCGCAATCATCTTTCGGTGACCGACGTCATATTTGAGAATACTGCGTTTGAGAGCCTAAACACGAGTATTGTCGGCGGCGATGAGACATCAAGCGATCCCCTAGTCCCCGGCGGCGTTTTCGCTGTGGATGCCGGCACTGGTTGGACGTTTTCTTCCGTGGTATGGCCGCAGGACGGTGAAGGCCAACCCATGATCTTTGATTTCGCTGTCGGTAGTGATGACGTTTCCCTGATCAACACACCGGTGCCGGGGGATCTCATTGTGGGAGGAAACCGCTTCTGGATGGAAGGCAGCAAAGACCGTGCCCAAGTAGGCGGCGACACCTTCTTTGTCGGACAAGCGCAGGGAGCCGAATTTGAGAACGTGGTATTTGCCGGAACCGTTGACTTCACTGGCGGGGCTTCTGGTGCTGAAGCACCCAGCGTCAATGCCAGCGTCTTTGAAGACTCTGTCGTCGGAGTTCCTTCGGGAACGCGGTTTTCGGATGTAACATTTGCGGGCGAAGGAGTTGCGGCAAATGTCCGCATTGATTCAGGGGATGTAGAATTGCTGCGTCCATCGGTGATGGGCGATACTGTGCTGCACATCGCAGCTCCAGCAGACGAGACCGTTACCGTCCGGGGGCCGGCTTTGCTGGCAGATGCAGCGGTTCTGTCGGTAGGCAGCGACAGTGCCGGCCGCGTCGACGTTAATGGCTTGTCAGTCAGCGATGGAGCGTCCATCATGGTCGATGGTTCAGATGGCAGCGAGGTGCTTCTCCAGGGCCTCTCCACCGGCCGCGAAGCTTCGTTATGGCTCGCAGGCAGTGGCCGCGGCCACGTGCGAGACGCGCAGATTCATGGGCCCGTCATTGTCAATAGCTCGCAGGTGACGGCTGTTCTAGAAGATGCAGAACTTCACGGCCATTTCGCCGTGTTTGCCGGGCAGGTACAGGTAGGCAGGCCAGGGCCGAAACCAGCCAGTCGGGTGGTGATAGCCGGCGACTTGGTCATCGAGAGCAGTAATCCCGTCATCTTCGATCACACAACGATACAGAGCCGCAAACTGGATCTGGGCCATTCAGCTGAGGACGTGCGGTTCAATGACGTGCTGTTTGCAGCGCCGCATGCCCAGACGTTGGCAGTCAGCGGCGGGCCGCAGAGCCCGCGTCTGATCCTCAACAATGCCGAATTTCGCAGTCAGCTGGATATCCAGGGCGCAAACGGCGGCAGCGGCCACGACCTTAGCCTCTGGTTGCGGGGCCTCATTCGAGGCCACCACAATTTGCGTCTCGCGGCTTTGGATGCTCCGGGCAGCCAGCTGGGGCCGAATTCCGTGAGCGAACGCATCGTATTCAACTTTGATGCCGGAGCCATGGAGACGAATCCGGGAGCCGTCATCCGCGAGTCGATCTTCGCGGCACCACAGACTGTAATCAGTGAATTGGAGTTGGTCGACAGCGTGTTCTCAGCTCCGACGACAGTCCAAGGCGGCGCACAGTTTCACGGCGTCACGTTCCGCGATGCTCTCCATGTGGAGACCCATGCTGCCGTCCTAGATCAAGTGACGGTGTGGGCGGCGGCTTCCAAGGAAGCCGAGCCGGTTGAACTGGACGTACGTTTCAGTGCTCACTTTGCCCTCGGCGACATTGCGTTCATTGAAGGCAGCCCCTGGTCTTCCATCCGGTTGACAGTGGGTGAGGGAAGTGAGCTGACGCTGGCGGGCCATTTCAACTGGAGCCAGGCTCCTAACCTGCAGATTGTGCAGGAACGCCACGCCACCCTAAACCGCCAAGGGACGTACCGGGATCCTGCCGATGAAGAGAACGAGCCGCCCCTTGCCTATCGGTAATTGCACCTAACTGAACAGAGCGGCACCCTAGACTACCGGGTGTCGCTCTGTTTGTTGTCTACTCAACGGGTTTCGTCTCGTGTTCCACGTAGTCAAACCATTCGCCTTCGAAAGAACGGCCGAGACTCGTATAAACACGGACTCGCACGACGTTCTGGCCTAGCCGCAGCGAATCCGTACGCAGGCTCACGCTGCGAGGTTCCCATAGAATCGGCTGCAGCGAGTCATCGTTTATGGAGAGCTCCGCCGCCTCCCGGAATTGCGGACCACCGTCAAGCACGACAATGCACTCCTCTGTCTCGGGAAGCTCGGCGATCTCCCAGTTCAGCGTATAGTCTACTACGCCGGCAAAGAAGGGCAGCTGGTTGCCTACATAGTCTTCGAAGCGACCGGCTTGAGGCCGTTCGGTCAAGGTGGGCGAGTCTAAGGTTACACCAAAATCGCCAGCCAAGTACAAGCAGTTGATCAGGCCATCGCCGTGATCGGCCGCATCAACGATGATTTCCACTACATTGTCGCCAGCCTGAAGGTACGGCGTGATGTCGACCCCGAGACTGCCCCGGACGTGGGCATCGGTGGGGCTGAATGCCTCCCTTGTAAGCTGCGGTCCGTTGTTGACCTGCAGCGACCAGTCGCCCCGTAGAGTGTCCGGTTCCATGACTAGTTCGACTTGTCCGCTGTACGCGTTGACAAAGGAGAAGCGGTACCGCACAGTCAGCTCCGGCCACTGCAGTTCGGGAGCGTGGCCGAAGTAGTACTTAACCTTCGGCGCGAAGGCCAGGCCGCTTTCTTCTAGCTGGTTGCTGAGAGGGATAGCCTCGACCACGGCGGCCGGGCCGAATGTGCCGTCCTCGTTCTGGAGGGCCATTTCCCATTCATACATCCTGAGGAGGTTTTTCTGTTCCACAGACACAGTGCAGTCTTGGCGAGCATCCAAGCGAAGACGCGATTCTGGCCGCGCTGCCGTCGCAGACGCTGCATCGTCTGCAAGAACGAACGATTCGAGGGGCTCGATTTCCCGCGTGTACTTGGTACCTCCGGCGGCCTGGAGTCGGCAGTGGTGTTCGGCGTCCACCACAAGCTCCCGCAGTCCTTTCCCAGCATTGATAGTCACCTGCAGAGGCTGGGCTGTGGTGTTCAAGACGAACCAGCGATCGCCATGACTGCCCGAACGCCTGACGCTCCAGAGTTCGGCAGCTTCGGCCCCGTCTGCCAAAAGCGAAAGACTGGGTTGAATACTGTCGGCGGAATTCTGCAGGGCATCTCGATCATACGGTTCGGGACAGCGGATGATGCGGCCGCCGCCATGCGCATAGGCCTGCAGCCATGCAGCCAAGTTTTCCTCAACAACCTGCATGGGAGTAGTGATCACGGCTTCCGCAGTGACGCCGCCTACCGTGAGGCGGGTGCCATCGACTACAGCACGCTGCAGGGTGTCTAGATCCACGATGTGGAAGTCGATGTGGCTGGCCATAAGGTCTGTCAGCAGTTCCTGGTAGGCCTGCTTTTGGTCCTGCGACGGCATGCCGCTGTTGGCATCCAGGACAAAGAGCTTGCTGTTGATGTATGTGCCGGCAAATAGTTCGTTCAGCGTATCCAAACGTCGGGATAGCTGGCCGAATAGGGGCCAGTACGGCATCTGGAAGAAGAACGACGGCGGCGCGTCATGCTTGGCGAGTCCGTGAGTCGTGTAGAAGAACCCGTGCGGGACCAAGTAATTGATGCCCGCCAACCACAGGCCTTCGGCGATCAGTTTGGCGTCCTGCAGAGTGCCCGTCCAGCCTAGACTGTGGTAACATTCGCAGAGGGAACCGGCTTTCCCATCCAGCTGGGCGATGGACGCGGCCGCCTTGGCGTTTTTGCGCAAGTCTGCCCCGACTATGTCCATCCCGCCGCCGGCCTTGATGTGACCGGGGTCGCAGCCGGGAATGTCCATGTAGCGCAGCTGCGCCAGGCACTGGGCCGCTTTTTCGCCGGAGTAGGCAATGCCGTGGGCTTGGCACCACTGGGCAATGGGTTCTTCGAAGGTTTCACAGAACACCTTGTACTTGAGCTGGTACAGGTCATAGGTTACCTGGGTGTGTTCCGGATGGGTGGGATCCTGGAGAGCCGGGAGCAAGGGCAGCAGATCGCGTCCATAGGCTGCTTCAAATCTCTCAGGGAGACACTCCGACCATCCCGGAGCTGTTTCGTCGACAAATATGGAGACCATGGAACTGCCGAACTCGTCCTTATACCGGGAGGCGTAGCGTTCATGCGTGAGTCGCATAAACTCCTGCACCGCAGACGGGTTCATCACGTCCACATACTGGTCCCAGTACTTAAACTTCTCTAACTCCACTTGAGCACTGATGAACACACGGTAGCGCCCCGGGGGCAGCTCTGTGTCCAGGATCGGAGTTGGGTTGGACGAGAAGAATCGCTTGCGGTTGTAGTTGGTCAATCCCGTCTTGACGTACGACTCTTCGATGAGCACCATGCCCGTCTGCTGCCGCAGGTCGCGAGGCCGGGACCAGTCGACGGCACCGTTGTTCAAGGGATAGGCCGTGACATTGAGAATCTTGCCGCGCGGCAGCTCAAGGCGGACATGCCCGCCGTCCGCATCTTGGGAACTCTGCACCAATAGAGTAGCATAGAAGTGCGGATTGCCAAGAGTCACCTCTCCGCCGGCTACACCACTGGGGTAGGGGTATTCGTCGTAGAGGTGGACCTCCATGCCGTGCCGTTTTGCGCGAGCCGTTGCTGTGTCTACCTGAGCGAAAAACGAGTCGGATAAGTAGGGGTTCTTCAGGCCCTGGCGGGAGTGGATGAAGAAGCCTTTAACTCCCTGGGCGTGCATTTGATCGACCTGCCACTCCACCTCCTCGGGCATCAATAGGTCATTCCAAAACCAGAAAGGAAAAAACCCCGCTGGTCGCTGCTGATCGTTCATACGGTTAAACGCCTCCTTTTATTTCCTTTATTATACGGGTTTCATGGCGCAGGATCTAGCGGGTCTTTGCCGAATATAAATCATTGTTAAGATATCTTGCGGTTTTTGATCCAAAGGAAGGCTCCAAATACCTGTTTCTCTGGAGGAGTGAACGTGCAGTTTCCCCTAAGGTTCGGTGACGACCATGATGAGTTTCACGTTTCGCACTTGGTGCAGACGGAGGGCAGTTACGACAGCAAGCTTCATTTCCACGAAGGTTTCGAAATCTATGTGGCAGTGTCCGGCAAGCGTCTCTATTTTATCGAAGACAGCGTCTACTTGGTCTTGCCCGGAGACTTGATTCTTATCCGGCCGAATGTACTGCACAAGACAAGCGATGGCGGCAGTTCAGGTTACGAGCGCATCGTGATTAACTTCAGTCCAAGTTTCATACCCGAACAGGATCGCGGCAGCGCCGCCGTCTTCAGCGCGTTTGGCGACGTCCATAACAAACTCGAAATTCACGGAGGTATGGCGGATATGGTTAACAATCTGC
>SLOG01000226.1 GCA_007132635.1 Limnochordia bacterium | reverse complement strand
TCGTCCTGTATCGAGTCATAGGGTTTCGAGTCGATTTGGACATACTGGCCCGCTTTGAAGCCTAGAGGCTCAGGTCCCTCAAGAGAGAAACTAAACTCTTTAATGTCATGGGTCATCTGCGTGATCCTTTGTATGGTCGCTTTGTACTGTTTGACATTAAAGAGTTCCTCTGGGATGTACAGTTTGAGATCCTTTTTTACCTTTACCTGGCAAGACAGTCGGACGCCTTTTTCGATGTCCTCGTCTGTCAAATATGGTTCTTCCGTTGGCAGCACAGGGCCAACGTCCTCCATAAGCTGAACCTTGCAAAGACCACAGGTGGCTTTGCCGCCACACGCCGAAGACACAAATATCCGCTGCGAAGCTAATGTGTTAAGCAGAGTCGATCCGCCGTTTACTTGGAAAGCACGCGTACCGTCATTTACATCGATCGTGCATTCTCCATAGTCGTTTAGGAACCTGTCAGCAAGAACAACGAGAGCGGCCAGCATCGTAGCGATGACTGACACACTCACTGTGGTAATAACTATTGTCACCGTAAATACCCTCCTAGGAAGGCGTTGATTTTCTCCGTTTTTCTATTGACGAGGGCATCACGCCACGCCGTTTAACTGGCATTTTAGGTAAAGGGCGTGAACTGCCCCTCGTCAAAATCGAGAAAATTAACTGCCTTCTAGATTCCGAATTTTGGGACTATTGGATGATGAATGTCCCAGCGAAACCGATAAACGCCAAAGCCATGATCCCGGTGATGATAAACGTCAGAGCGGGACCGTGCAGACCGCGAGGTAGCTTGTTCTTCGCAACCTTCTCTCGGATGGCGGCTAACGCTGCGATGGCCAACCACCAGCCAAGTCCGCTGCCAACACCAAAAAACAGAGTTTGGAGGAAAGAATAGTCGCGAATAACCATAAACAAGCTGATACCGAGAATCGCACAGTTAACCGTAATCAGCGGCAGAAAGATACCTAACTTGATGTGCAATTCGGGAAGATACCTGTCCAACGCCATCTCAATGATTTGGACAACGGCGGCGATGACGATGATGAAGATGATAAATCGCAAATATTCAAGACCCAGCGGCACGATAACGTACCAGTAGATCAACCAGTTAATGGCAGTAGTGACGATCATCACCAAGCTCACGGCTTTTCCGAGACCAACCGCCGTCTTGTATTCATTGGAAACCGAGATAAACGAACACATGCCGAGGAAATTCGCTAAGACCATGTTGCTTGTGAAAATCGCGGCCATCAGGATAACAACTGGATGAATTGCCGGTGCATCAACCATGATTTTATGTCCTCCTTTAACGCGGTTTGGCCAGCTGCAGTAAGTAAACAGCTCATGAACGGTTTTCCTGCCGACGGCTGATTACGTTGGATGCAGCCCAGATCATGACCCCGATAATGAAGAAGGCAGCGGGAGGCATGACCATGATTGTCCAGGTCTCAAGATTTAAGACGTTGACGTCGAAGCCAAAGACCGTGCCGAAACCAAACAGTTCACGAATCAAGGCAATGCAGATCAAGACGGCCGTATAGCCCAGTCCAGCAAAGAAACCATCGATCAGAGACAAAAGGGGAGGGTTCTTCTGAGCGTAAGCTTCGGCGCGTCCCATAATAATACAGTTTGTGATAATCAGGCCGACATAGGGGCCCAAAGCACGGCTTATGTCTGGCGAAAAGGCTTTGATAAAGATGTCGACAAAAATAACATAAGCAGCGATGATGAAGATTTGAATGATCATACGTACTCGGTGGGGAATGTAGCTTCTTAGAGCCGATATGGTCAGACTTGAGAGCGATAGCACAAACATCAGTCCAAGCCCCATAACCAAGCTGTTTACCAAAAGGTTTGTAACGGCCAAAATCGAACAGATCCCAAGAATCTGCCGAAGCACCTGGTTCTCATCCAGAAGGTTTCTCCGGAATGCACTGCGAATCTCATTCATTGGACCACCGCCCCCAACATGTTGACGATTTTGCGACTCTCCTGTTCCACAATTCCTACCACCGCGCGTGAAGTACTCGTTGCGCCGGTAATTGCGTCGACGCGGCTCGCACCAGTATCATCAATCAGCACTGCACCTTGGTCATCCAAGGGCACTCCGCGGTACTGCTCCTTGTACCACCGCTCGTCGATACGGCTGCCCAGCCCCGGCGTCTCATTCTGTTCGGTGAACTCGATCCCTACGATTTCGGTCAGGTCAGCAGATACGGCGAGAAAACCGCGGATGGTCCCCCAAAGGCCAGCGCCCACAAACGGTACAGCGTAGGCGATCACTTCGCCTGCGTCCTGATGTACAAACACCTCAGTGTTCGCAACCATCTCTGTCCCTATTGTTTCTGCAAAGACTTCTTCCACTTCAGAATCCGACTCAAACGGAATGTCGAAGGCAAATAAAACGGCTCGTCGCTCAGCCAACTCTTCGTTTCTTTGGATAATCGGTAAGAACGCAGAGTTAGCAGCTGCTAATACGGCTGTAAAACCTGCCGTCACAGCGAAAGTGAAGAGAATCGTGTAAAGGTATTCGCGTTTCATGACGCCACCTTCTTTCCTGAACTCGGCTGCGCCTCCGGCCGTTTGCCCAGTGCTTGCATATGGCGGTCGATTAAAGGCACAAAGGTGTTAGCAATGAGAATACTGAACATAACGCCTTCGGTGAAATTGCCATAAACTCGGATAACGATCGCTAAAAAGCCTATCAGAACACCATACACGAGCTTAGATGACTCGAGTTTCGGTGCTGAAATGGGATCCGTTGCCATAAACACAAGTCCAAACAGGATAGATCCGGATAAAACGGCGATTGATGGCGGAGTCCCCGTACTGCCTACGAGAAAAAAAGCAGAACTAAAAACTAAAAAGCTAACTAATCCAGCAGCCATTATTTTCCACGATGCTGTCCGAGTAACGATTAGGTAGGCAGCTGCAACAAGCAGCAGCAAGGTGCTTGTCTCTCCAATCGAACCCGGGATGCTCCCGAAAAAGAGGTTCAAATGGCCAGCAAAACCGTGAATCGAATCGCCTACGGTCAGGGGAGTAGCACCGGTCAGAGAATCGGCTGCGCCGCCCCATCTTGTCAAACCTCCAGGGAAGGTCATAAACGGATGTGACCAATGCGCCGTCATGTGGACCGGAAACGATATAAAGATAAAGCATCTGCCCAAGAGTGCAGGATTAAAGACGTATTTGCCGAAACCCCCAAATACACACTTACCAAAGAAAACACCGAAGATGATTCCTACTACGGCCATCCAGGCCGGAATAGCAGGGGGGAGCGTTAGCGTGTAGAGAATCGATGACACGAGGACGGCTTCCGAGACCTTGGGTGATTTCTTGTAACCCCACTTGAGAAAGAGGTATTCCGTCAGTACTCCAGCAACAGTCACAACAGCCAACAGCATTAGCACTCGGAGGCCAAACAGGTACACCCCATAGGCGGTGATCGGAACAAGGCTCCATAGCACTTTCCGCATGAGGTTCTGTTTGATAAAGAGCTGGCTTAAGTCCAAGCACGACTCCCCCTTTTTCCGTTTTTAGGTTTGAGACTATCTGATAGTTATTCGGACAGTTAGTAGACGATTCCTGCTCAAATATCGAGGTGAACTCACCGTGCGTATTTTGATTGTCGACGACGATGCGTTAATCCGGGAAAGCCTAACCATCCTACTGCGTCTCGAGTCCGATGTGGAGGACGTTCAGGAAGCCTCAAATGGTGTTGAGGCTCTTACGGTGGTAGAGAGTTGGCGGCCCGATGTCGTTCTGATGGATATCCGCATGCCCGAAATGGATGGGATACTATGTACACAGCAGATCCGCAAGACGTTTCCAGATCTACCTGTGATACTGCTGACCACATTCCACGATGATGACTATATCGCTGCTGCTGTTCGGAGCGGCGCGTCGGGTTATATCCTGAAAAACCAACGCTCGGACAGCATCATTGAGTCCCTACGCACAGCAATCAAGGGACATACCGTCTTTCAAAGGGAAGTAATGGCTAGCCTCTCCGAGCTGCTGACCGACGACAACCCTAAAGAAACGGACTGCAACCTGGAAATCAAGACAAGCCTGACTCCACGTGAACAGGAAGTCCTGGCCCTTATCGGAGACGGCATGAGTAACCGTGAAATCGGCAAACGCTTGTTTCTCAGCGAGGGCACCGTTAGAAATTACGTCACGGCCATGCTCATGAAGCTGCAGCTGCGCGACCGGACACAGTTGGCGATCTTCAACCTACGCCAGATTCAAGACACTAGGAGCTGATACCAGCGACAACGGCCGAAACATGATAGCGCATCTCCAGATACTTAACGATGTCTTTCAAGATGAGGTGGCAGCACCGATCATTCGAAATGCAGTTTCCACTGTACGTCGAACGCAGGACCGTGTCCGGCAGTCATCATCCTTTACGGAAGGACCCCACGGCCCACTTCGAGAGACGATTCTGGAAAAGCTCATGGAGCGGGATAAGCAGGGGGCTATTGCTGAGGTTCACCGCGCATTAGACCAGGGTCTGCCCCTAGATGAACTCTATCTTGACGCTTTACAGCCCGTTCTTTATCGAATTGGCTATTTGTGGCACAAAGGCGAGCTGACTGTCGGCAGAGAGCATTACGTTACGGCTGCCATTCAGGGCATCATTTCGGGTTGGTATGCTCGCCATTCTCGACTCCTCGGACGCAGCGCACAATGGTGTCCCTTGGTGCGGATCTTATTCAAGGGTTTTTGATTGCCCGGCCAGCCGACAGTCTTGGGAGCCAAAACATTGGCGCGATAAGCGGCGAAACCCGGATTAGTGGCCGGATTTCGCCGCCTGATGCTCCATGATTCATAGATTTAGATAAGGATACCATTCCTCCGGCCGTTGGATCAACTCCATCAGTTTCCATAGAATGGTTTTATGGCTCTTCTCCTCGTCGACGAGCCGAGCAAACAGAGCTTTCTGCTCAGGACCCACCGCTTCCTCAGCAAGCCCTTCATAGAGGTCCACGCTCTGCTGCTCGAGATTTATGGCCTCCTCATAGGCATCGAGGACTGTAATTTCTGCCATGAGTTCATCGGTCTTTTGCGGTTTTTCGGCAAAGACACGCTTCACAACATCCACTGCATTGGTGTCGTCTGACTGCGATGGCTGTCCTTTCTTCATGTCCTGCACCACTCGATAGTGACGCTCTTCGTCCTGAGCCAATGCTTCGAATACCTGTTTGATCTTGTCGTCAGTCGTCCTGGCTGCCTGTCTAAGATAGTAAGCTTTCCCGTCAAGCTCAAGCTGCGAGGCAATATCTAAAGGATTTCGCATGCCAGTCCTCCTATCTCAATGGATTCTAGCTGACTTAAAGCAAAGCACACTTTATTACTATTCGGTCCAGCGAATGGAAATCCTTCCTTCATTGGGCAAAGCATCAACAGGAAACACCATTTGAATGACGAATACTCCTAGAAGGCAGTTGATTTTCTCGGTTATTACGAGTGCCAGTTCACTTCGTTTACCTTAAATGCCAGGTAAACGAAGTGCTGTGATGCCCTCGTCTTTGGAAAAGCGGAGAAAATCAACGCCT
>SLOG01000429.1 GCA_007132635.1 Limnochordia bacterium | reverse complement strand
TGACTTCGGATCCACATTTGACCAAAATCCCTTGTTCAGCTGCCAAAAACCCTTCATGACCATCTTTATCTATAAAAGACACCAGTCCTGGAACAAGCGAGGACGTCAAATCTACATGCTTAGGAAGCAATGTGAAAGAACCCTCTTCTCCTTCGGCGGTAACTTTTTTCACCTCTTTATCCATCAGTATCCTTTCTGGAAGCATGATCTTTAACCTCATCGCTCTTCGCCTCCTCAATACCGCCAATCATGTAAAAGTTCCTTTCCGAAAGATCCTCAAACTCATCGTTTAAGATGCGTTCACACCCTTCCAAGGCCTTGTCAATTTCCACTAGTTTCCCTTTCAACCCAGTGAAATGCTCTGTTGTATAAAATGGCTGGGTCAAGAACCGTTCTAAACGCCTGGCCCTTCCAACTATTTTCTTGTCTTCTCTGGCCAACTCCTCCAAACCTAACATCGCAATGATGTCCTTCAGCTCTTCATACGATGCTAGCGTACTACGAATAGCCCGGGCAATCTCATAGTGTTTACTCCCTACGATATGGGGAGATAACATCTTTGAGCTCGACTGCAAGGGATCAATGGCTGGATAAAACCCTTGGCTGGCTCGACTCCGGGACAACACGATGGAGGAAGACAAATGACCAAAGGTATGCACCGCTGCTGGGTCGGTAAAATCATCGGCAGGAACATAGACTGCCTGAACCGAAGTAATGGCTCCGCTGGCAGTATTGGTAATTCTCTCCTGCAATTTCGCCAATTCTGTTGCCATAGTCGGCTGGTAACCCATTCTTGAAGGAAGCTGACCCAAAAGACCTGACACTTCCATTCCTGCCTGCAAAAAACGGAAAATATTGTCGATTAATAGCAAGACATCTTGCTTCGCTTCGTCTCGAAAGTACTCAGCCATTGTTAACGCAGTATTGCCAACCCGAAAACGCGCTCCCGGAGGCTCATTCATCTGACCAAATACTAAAACGGTATTGGGTAAAACCCCACTCTCTTCTACTTCTCGATAAAGCTCTTCTGCTTCTCGCGAACGTTCGCCAATACCGCAAAACAAACTAATCCCCTCATATTGGCCAGCCATATTATTGATCATTTCCATCAATAATACAGTCTTGCCTACGCCGGCTCCGCCAAACAACCCTGCTTTACCGCCCCTTTCCAGAGGAGACAGTATGTCTATCGCCTTAATCCCTGTAACCAGTACCTCTGTTTGGGTGGCTTGCATGTTCAAGGCAGGTGGCCTGCGATGAATAGAGGACCGTTTTACGCCCTGCAGCGATTCCTTTTCATCAATGGTATTCCCAAATACATCAAACACCCGTCCCAATAGCTCGGAGCCCACGGGGACCATGATTGGGCTTCCGGTATCAATGACTATATCCCCTCGAAAAAGTCCTGCTGTAGCATTTAGCGCTACACTCCGAATCAAGTTATTATCCAAATGCAAATTTACTTCCAGAGCAACATCCCTTCCCTTGCCAGCAAACAGCAAGTTGTGGATCTCCGGGGTCTTTTCCGGAAAATAGACGTCAACTACATTGCCTCGACAGGAAGTTATGATGCCTTCGTTTTCGTAGCTGTTATTAACTCTTGAGGCCATGGTATCAGCTCCGTTTTCAGGTATCTTCACAGCAGGACCATTTTCTATAACATTTACCAAAAATATATATTCTTCCCGTTTTCTAGCATTCTGTTTTTTATGGCTTTTTTGAACCCCCAAACCCCAACCGTTTTCACTGGTTTTCCTAAAGAATCGTTTGGTCCACAATTAAGACTTTTACATCTATGGCTGATGTCCTTCCTTGGTTACATGTGTAAGCGTGCAGTAGTATCCATCTTCCACAGAGTTGGGCCGGATGCGGGTACTCCGATCAAGCACTGTTGCCAGATCCACCAACAATGAAGTGTCTGGTAGAGTTTCGCCCCTTTCCCATTTTGATACAGCTTGATAAGAGACACTTAGTCTTTCACCAAGCTGTACTTGGGTAAGTTGTTTTACTCGTGTTAGGCGAGCGTGTTCCACGTCTTTTCCCGCCCAACTTTTGGTAATTTGCATTGACTAGGCCAAGCTTATCCGTGTATAATCATTGTAGATACAACCAGTCAAAGGAGGAGGCTATTCATATGCGTGTAAAGGTTCAAAAATGGGGCAACAGCATGGCTCTTAGAATACCAAAATCGTTCGCAAACCAAACTTCCATAAAGCTTGGCTCATTAGTAGATCTCTCTATTGAATCCGGCAAATTGATTATAGAGCCAATACAACAAGAAGAGTATGATCTAAAAACCTTGATGTCGGAAGTTAGAGAAAGCAATCTTCACAAAGAGCATCTTTACGACAAGCCTACTGGAAAGGAGATCTGGTAATGCCAGAACCCTATGTTCCCTCCAAAGGGGATGTTGTATGGCTTGAGTTTTCTCCCCAAGCTGGGCATGAACAGTCTGGACATAGGCCTGCTTTGTGTATATCGCCCCTGGAATATAATGAAAAAGTTGGCCTTGCCATTTTTTGTCCAATTACCTCGCAATCAAAAGGCTACCCTTTTGAAGTCCATTTACCCCAATGTATAGAGATCACAGGCGTAATACTATCTGATCAAGTGAAAAGCCTAGACTGGAAAGCTCGTAAGGTTAAATATGAATGTTCAATACCCACCAAACACCTAAATGAGGTAGTTGCAAAACTTCGAACTCTCCTCTAACCTAAATTTTCAATTTCAAACGTTTATAAGATATAGCTAGTGAATTAAAGTCGCTTAACGCCCCCGGCGTTTCCGAAGTCCGTCCGTCGAAGTTTATGAAACATTCTGGAATCTGTTAATGTGCTAAGCCAGACCCTATTGCATTCATTTCTAAGTCAGGACTTGGGCGCAGCACCGCTAAGTGCGGAGCCGGAAACGCACGTGTTAGACGATGGCCAAATTTCACTACTCAGATGAGTTTCAATTTAGATCAGTAATAATCTCCAGGATAACCTTTTTTAACGACGGCAGCTTATTTTCCACTACATCCCACACTATTTCAGGGTCAACTCTAAAATAATCATGAATAAGTACATCTCGAAATCCAGCTATTTTGCGCCATTCAATCGACGTATACGTTTCACGAACCTCGTTGGGAATGCGTTTTGCTGCTTCGCCAATTATCTCAAGATTTCTTTCGACGCCATCCCTAACAAGTTTATTTTCGCGGAAAGCAAGATACGACAGATTATCCGTATACTCGTCTATCCGTCCTATACAATCTAGAATATCACTAAGATAGACTTTGGTATTCCGCATATTTAACACTCCCAAGTATATTTGGTGCTAATTCGGGTTTCACACCCTCTATAGTAACTAAATCCACCTTACGTTCAAAAATCTCCTCTAAGAAAAACTTTAGACCCATATAATTGTCAAAACTCTTTTGCCCTTCCGCAAATTCAACTAAAATATCTACATCACTGGAACTGGTTTCCTCCGATCTAACATAAGAACCGAAAAGACCAATCCTTTTGACTCCAAATCTATACATTGCCTGCTTATTTTCGGAAATAACTGCCAAAATTTTATCTGAAGACAACATCTGGATAGCCTCCCTCTATTCTACTATTATTATAACATAGTCCCATTAAAGTAAATGTCGTCCGGCTGCTGCTGTGTCCGAGAAGCTCCTGGATGATCCGCAGATCGGTACCGTTTTCCAGCAGATGCGTGGCAAAACTGTGTCTCATAGAATGAACACTAACCTTCTTGCTGATCCGGGCCTTAGTGGCTGCCTGTTTAAACGCTCGCCGTACGCTGCGTTCAGTAATGTGCCTGCCGGCTTCCCTTCCTGGAAAGAGCCAAGTCTTGGGGCGTTCCGAAGGGTAGTATTGTCTCAGATCCTTCAAAGCCACGCGAGACAGCAGTGTGTAGCGGTCCTTACGCCCCTTCCCCTGGCGGATCCAAATCTGGCAGCGTTCGCTATCAATGTCTTGTACTCGCAGCCGTACCACTTCGCCCACGCGCAGGCCTCCGCTGTAGGTTACCGACAGCAGGGCTCGGTGCTTGAGATTGGTCACCGCCGTCAGCAAAAGGCGAATCTCGTTGCGGCTCAAGACCACGGGTAACCGCGACTCATTCTTCGCCCGCGGTAACGCCCAGCGGCTTGCCGGCCAGCCTAGCGTTTCGCAGCAGAGCACCTTCAAAGCACTGACGGCCTGGTTAACGTAACTCGCTGAGACGGACATGTCATACAAGGTTAAGAGATAGTCTTCGATGGTTGTCTGAGTCAATGGCTTGCCATCCAACCACTTGATAAAGCGGCTTAGTTGGCCCATGTACACCTTTCGAGTACGGGTTGCGTAACCCTTCAGTCGCATTCTCTTATCGGTTCTGTGCAGCAAATCATCCATGGACTGGCTCCCTTTCGCCACCCCCCTTGTGCGCCGATACAGACACAACCTTCTTCTCTGCTCTGCGGCCGGTTCCTGCCGGTTCATTATTGTATTTGTTTATTCAAAAATAATTCGTGTCTGTCCTGTGCCACGACAGGAATTTGCAGACAGGGCGATGAATTGAACCAATAAATCCTAGGGAAGCGTTTGGTTTTTCCGTTTTTCCTACGAACGACAGCATCACACCGCGCCGTTTACCTGGCATTTTGGGTAAACGGTGTGAACTGGCACTCGTCAAAATCAGGAAAATCAACTGCCTTCTTAGGCTGGAAACCCTCTACTGGTCCGCGAAAAGGTTCTCCTTTCTCGTGATTGTGTCTCTTGCCCCAAAAAGTAACGGCCGATACGGGACAGAAGTTGTAGCAGCGCAAACACAAGATACAGTTTCCTAGAGCGATAAGCTCTCCATCACCACCCCTGATATTCGCCACCGGGCAATACCGGACACACAGTTCGCACCTAGTACAGCGAGCGGCATCAAAGCCAATGCTGTCTCGCATTCCTGGAAATGCTTTTCTAACAGGCACTCGCTGAAGAGCTCCGAGCACCTGTGCAAAGCGGCCAAACCCTCTGCGGATCCGTTCACCACTGATAATTGCATTGGCAAATCGAATTGCTCGCCGACGCGCTCTTCGTAGCTGGCCCTGCATCCGTGTCTTGTCATTCGTGGAGGGTAGCAAGGGAATGGGCAGGCATATGTTGTTAGGCATCAGAAAATGCTCTCCCCATCTAGGATCAAAACCTCTGGGCTTCAGGAAACTTGAGCCGACACGAGCCCCATCTCCTGACCAGAGCCATTGAGTACAGTAGACAAAAGTCGGTTTTGCCTGAACCTCGCTCAATCGCTCGATAAAGTCCTTCATGTTCTGGGGAAGATCGGAACCATAGATCGGATAGCCAAACCCGACAATATCAGCACTGGCTATGTGAAAATCGGCTTCGTTAGGCGTAACACTCTCGATGGAGATAGCACTGGCTTCTGCTTGGTTGGCTATCAACGTATTGACCAATTGGTTGCTAACCCACCAGGTATTGCCGGTACCAGAGAAGTAGAACACCACGACTTTGCGGACTGCCACGAAGCACTCCTCCTATCACCTCAGGTTGATCAACTTAGCACTAGCCTCCCGTTCTCCTGGAG
>SLOG01000059.1 GCA_007132635.1 Limnochordia bacterium | reverse complement strand
TTTTTCGTTTGCATGCTCCCGGAACTGTGCGGAAGAGCGGGAGGGAGTAGATTGGCCAGGATCGGCCTAGATTGGCCTCCATTCAGTTCGTTTAATCTTGCTTAAACGAACTGAACGCAGTACAATGCTGTCATAGGGGAGGTGGTCGCGATGGATGGCGCTGTCAGTGAGTTTGTGGAGAAGATTGGGCGTTACTTTGAGCAGCAGGGTCTTGCGCGCTCGACGGGTCGCGTACTCGGCCTCTTGATGCTGGCCGATGAGCCGTTGTCGTTGGATACCATCTCACAGCGGCTGGATATCAGCAAGGCTTCGGTGTCTCTCGGGACCCGAGTGCTGGAAGCGGGCCAGATGGTAGACCGCGTCACAAAGCGAGGGGATCGCCGCACGTACTACCAGCTGGCGGTGGAGGCTTGGCCCCGCTTATTTCGTCAGAAGAACAAGACCATGAACTATCTAGCGGATTTGGCGGCCGAAGGGCGGCGATTGGTGGATGGCGATTCGAAAGCGGCTGTTCGGCTGCAGCTGATGGAAGACTTCACCCGCTATTTGGGAGACGAACTGGACAAGGCGCTCAGCCAGTGGCCCGAGCGGCAGCGAGCGAAAGAAAGAGGTTGATGATATGCCGGTGTTGGAGCTGAAAGATGTAGCAAAGGAGTATCGTCAGGGCAGGGTACGGGTGCAGGCTCTGCGCGGGATCAATTTCCGCGTTGATCAGGGCGAGTTCCTGTCGATCGCCGGACCGTCCGGTTCGGGAAAGACGACGCTTCTGAATCTCGTGGGCTGTTTGGATGTACCCACCGAAGGAAGCATTCGCCTGGAAGGCCGCGAGCTGTCGCAGCAGACCAAGACCCAGTTGGCGGAGACCAGGCGGGAGAAGCTAGGGTTCATTTTCCAGTCGTACAATCTCATTCCCGTCTTAACCGCGTTCGAGAATGTGGCGTTTCCCCTGGAACTGATGCGGCACCTCAGTCGTCGCGAGATCCGCGAGAGAGTGGAACAGATCATGGAAGAGGTAGACTTAGTGGAGCATATGCATCGGCGCCCCAGTGAGCTATCCGGCGGTCAGCAGCAGCGTACAGCCATTGCCCGGGCCTTAGTGAAAGAGCCGGCGATGGTCTTGGCGGACGAGCCGACGGCTAATCTGGATTCTGACAACGGCGGGGCCATTCTGAGCCTCATGTGGCAGTTAAACCAGGAAAAAGGCACAACGTTTCTCTTCAGCACCCATGATCCGATGGTCATGGAGTATGCTTGCCGGCTGGTGACACTGCGGGACGGCCAGATTACCGAGGATGAGAGGAGAAACGGCCATGTCCCAGGTTCTGCTTAGGCTGGCGGCGCGCAACTTGTGGCGTCAGAGACGCCGAACACTCTTAACCTTGTCTGCCTTGGCTTTTGGTGTTTTGATCCTGCTGGTGATGGATTCGCTGTTCGCTGGGTTTGATGACCTGGGGTCGCGCAATCTTATCGACTTTGAGACCGGCCACCTGCAGATCCGCCACCAGGATTATGGTGACGACGGAACTAGTTTGTCCATGGATCACGCCTTCCGCGATGCATACCTGGACTCGGTGCGGTCCACGGCGGGGGTCTCTGCGGCGGTGTCCCGCTTGACGGTGTTCGGCCAGCTCCATACAGGGCGGGAGGAATACTATATCCAGACGGTGGGTGTGGATCCCGCCGCTGATCCCCAGGTGTTTCCGCTGCCCGAGTTCAACGCGGGAGACTGGCTGACACCGGGCGAGTTCCAGATGGTCATGGGCGGGCGGGCTGCTGAACTGCTCGATCTGTCCGTGGGAGACTATGCTACCGTGGTGATGCGGACGGTTACCGGTGCGTTTCAGGCGCTGGATTTCCAGATCGTCGGCCTGCTGCACACGCCGCATCCAAAGGTGAACCGGATGACCGCCTATGTACCCTTGGATGTCCTGCAGAGCGGCTTACTGGCCGAGGGTATGGTCACGGAGATCACGGTCCGGTCGGACAATCGCGACCTGCAGGGCCTGCAGACGCAGCTAGCAGCGTTAGCCGCCGATCGTGGTGAACTGGAGGTCTCTACATGGCAGCAAACCGCAGCGGCGTTCTTGGCCATCGGCGAGTCGAAGGCAGCTGTAAATGGCATCTTTCTCATGCTGATCATGCTGATCGCCCTGGTGGGCGTGGTCAATACGGTTCTCTTGGGCGCTTTGGAGAGAACCCGCGAGATCGGCATGCTGAAGGCCATGGGCATGCGCGAGCGGGAAGTCGTGGGAGAGTTTCTTTACGAATCGTTTATCATTGGTGCGATTGGTTCGCTGCTGGGTTGTGCGTTAGCCGTGCTGTTCAATGCCTATTTCGTCCAGAGCGGCATCGATTTCGGTGTACTCGTAGGCGATATGGACATTGGCTATCCTATCAGCGGTGTTGTGTTCGGCGTCTGGAATTGGCCGTTGGTGTTGGTGGTGTTTGCTGTCGGTACGGTTGTCAGCACGCTGGCTGGTGTACTTCCGGCGGTGCGTGCCGCACGCAGGGACCCCATTTGGGCGCTGCGGCAGTGAGGGGGTAAGCTGATATGAATCTAGTGAGGATTGCCTTGCGCAATCTGGGACGCACCAAGTCCCGAACAGCACTTAGCCTTGTCTCCATTGCCGTCGGCGTTATGGTGGTTATACTCTTTAAGGGTGTGATCGATGGGGTTTGGGATCAGTTGGTTACCGGCACCATTCGCTTTAGTTCAGGCCACGTTCGCATTGTCGATCCGGAGTACCTGCTCAAGGAGCAGCTTATGAGCCTGTACTATCCCGTGGATGCAGACGTTGCTAACCAGGCGGCATCGGTATCCGGCGTCGTTGCCGCCAGTCCGCGAATTCGGTTCAGCGGTCTCATCAGCCGGGAGAACCAGGCCGATGGGGTGATGGTGACCGGCTTCGATCCTCGACGCGAAGAACCCGTGTCCCAGATGTCTCGCTACCTGACGGGCCGCTACATGGAACGGGGGGCGAGGGAGGCCGTGGTCGGTGGATCGCTGCTGCGAAAACAGGGGCTTACCGTCGGGGACCGGTTTACACTGGTATTCAACACGGCGTTCGGTTCCATGCGCGGCTATACGCTGGAGATCGTGGGGCGTGTCGACTCCGGGTACGCTTGGCTGGATGAACAGCTGTTTGTGGATCTGGGCCTCGCGCAGGCCATGCTGGAAATGCCGGGAGAGGCCACAGAAGTACTGGTCATGGGGAGCAGCCAGCGGGAAACCAAGGCGTTGGTTTCTGCCCTGCAGGCGGGGATCAGCGACCGGGGCGAGCTGAGCTTCGTTCCTTGGCACAGTGCCAGTGAAATGATGGAGCTCATGAGTCTCGCCCAGGTGATATACTTCGTCATCTACCTGGTTGTCCTCGCTCTGGCCGCCTTTGTCGTGGTCAATACCATGGTGATGATCGTGGCCGAAAGGATACGGGAAATCGGTATGCTGGCGGCGTTAGGTCTGTCTGGAGGGCAGATACTGCGGCTGTTCCTCTATGAAGGGACGGTTCTCGGGGTCCTTGGCAGCTTAGTTGGGGGTTTGCTGGGCGGTGTTCTGCTGCGAGTGCTTTCCACTACAGGTATAACCATGGATGGCATGGATACCATTGATCCCCAGTACTTCATCACACCAACCATCTATCCTGTGTTTTCCTGGACGCTCCTGCTGTTGATGATGGGAGCGGGTGTCGTTGTGACGATGGCAGCTGTGTGGCTGCCGGCCCGCCGGGCGGCGCGGCTTGAGCCGACGCAGGCTTTGCGGGGTGAGGTTTGAACGAAAAGGAGGTCAGCATGATGCGCAGGCGTGGTTTGTGGACTGGTTTGGTTCTGCTGTTGGTCTTGAATCTCAGTATTGTTGGGGCTGCGTCCGAACTGACGGGTGCCGCGATCATGGAACGGGTGGACGCTAACATGCACTTTGAGTCTTCCCACAGTACCATGGAGATGGTTATCCAGTCCGGGCGGAGGGAAATGGTTAAAGAGATGATTATCTGGTCGGAGGGCGAGGATTCTCTGGTAGAATTCACGAACCCAGGCGATCGCGGTACAAAGTACCTGAAACTAGACGACGAGCTTTGGATGTTCTTCCCGGATGCGGAGGACCTAGTGCGGATATCCGGCCACATGCTGCGGCAAGGGTTTATGGGCAGCGACATGTCCTATGAGGATATGATGGTTTCCGACAAGTTGACCGAGCTGTACTCCTTCGAGCTCGTGGGCGAGGAGACTTTGGGCGATCGGCAGACCTATGTGGTGGAAGCTAAGGCCCAAGAAGGGGCCGAGGTCTCCTACGCACAGCGCCGCGTCTGGGTGGATACAGACTCCTTTGTGCCTTGGCGGGAGGAACTCTATGCTGTCGGCGGGCGGCTTTTGAAGGTGATGGAGATTCTGGAGACGGCCGAGATTGACGGACGAACCTACCCGATAGAGATGGCGGTTGAGGATAAGCTGAAACAGGACTCCCGGACCTATGTTCGGGTGAAGGACATTGAATTTGACGTCGACATTCCAGACGACCTCCTGTCGCTGGACAGCTTGACCTTCTGAGGGGCGGATTAGCCCGCCCTTGACAAGGGTCAGTAGGAATGCTAGTATAGTACTGCCAATTGCATAGGATAAGCTCATCAAGAGTGGTGGAGGGACTGGCCCGATGAAACCCGGCAACCGGTATGCGCGGTGCTAATTCCAGCGAACCCCATGGGTTTCGAAAGATGAGGGAATGGATAACGAATCCTCTCTCATACCTTGAGAGAGGATTTTTGTGAGCAAAATCGGAATTCCAACGAAAAGAAGGTGCACAACTTGGCAAAAAAGCGGTATCTATTTACATCGGAGTCGGTCACGGAGGGGCATCCTGACAAGATCTGCGACCAAATTTCCGACGCGATCTTGGATGCAATCCTGGAAAGAGATCCGAAAGCGCGGGTCGCCTGCGAGACGGCGGTCTCGACAGGTCTTGTGGCTGTGCTGGGCGAGATAACCACCCAGTGCTATGTCGATATCCCGAAGATCGTGCGGCGGACGATCCTGGGCATCGGTTACGATCGGGCCAAATATGGGTTTGATGGAGATACTTGTGCTGTCATCACATCCCTGGAAGAACAGTCACCAGATATTGCGCAGGGTGTGGACAGCGCTTTGGAACACCGCGGCGGCGAACAGAACGAGGATTACCTGACGGGAGCCGGTGACCAAGGGCTTATGTTCGGCTATGCCACCGACGAGACCCCGGAATACATGCCCCTGCCTATCTCGTTGGCACATAAACTGGCTCGGCGGCTGGCTGAGGTGCGCAGGAATGAGACTGTGCCGTATCTCCGGCCGGACGGGAAGACGCAGGTGTCTGTCGAATATGTTGATGGCCGTCCTGCGCGTGTGGATACGATTGTCATCTCGACGCAGCATCATCCGGAGATTGACCAGGCTACTATTGAGAGGGATCTGCGCGAGCATGTGATCGCTCCGGTGATTCCGACTGCGTTTTTCGATGCCGACACGCGCTGCTTGATTAACCCGACAGGCCGCTTTGTCGTCGGGGGACCTCAGGGAGATTCCGGTCTTACCGGGCGGAAGATTATCGTGGATAC